>QMPB01000214.1 GCA_003648395.1 Bacteroidota bacterium | reverse complement strand
CCTTAGCATGATAATCTCCCAATGGGCCTAAAGACTCTGCTTTCTTATATAAAGCATAATCTACATCTCTCTTTCCTATATCAATTGCCTTATCGTAACTACTTACTGCAAGTTTAAATTCACTTCTGATAAAATAACTATCTCCTACCCTATTATATGCATCATTAAGAATCTCTGTATTCTGACCTTCCAGATTATGTGTAAAAATCCTAAAATTCTTATTTGACTCTTCATATTTTTTTATCATAAAATAAGCATATCCAATATTATAATAAGCCTGATTGTAATTAGGCTCAACAAAAGCTCCAGGCATATTCAGAAACAACTTATAAGCATCAATACTTGCTTGATATATCTTCATTCTATAATAAGACTCTGCCTTCCAATACAATGATTTTGCATTATAACTTTTATCTTTATTGACATCTAAAGAATGATTAAAAAAGGAAACTGCAGATTTATAATCTGACTGAACAAAACTCTGAACTCCTCTAGAAAACAGTATTCTTTGGTAAGCTAACATTAGCTCAGGTGACTTATCTTGAATCTTTTCAATACTTTTCTGTGCCTGAGCATAGTTATTTGTAGACAAATACATTTTAGTTAAATAACCCATTGCCTGCTCTCTATGTTCAGAATTCGGGTATTTAGTAACATATTCTTCAAATGCACTCAATGCCTGATTATAAGGATTATAGTCTAATTCATAGCTTAATTTAGCAAAGTTATATATTGCATCTTCTGTAATTCTTGCATCTTTATCATTCTTATAAGCTTCTCTAAATGCCTCTAAAGCATAAGGTTTATTACCAATTCTCACATAGCAAATTGCTAAATGATAGTTGGCATTTTGTGCCATTTTATCTTCCGAAGAACTCACCGCTTGAAAATACGGAATTGCTTTCTCGTACTCACCAGTATTATAATAACAGTAAGCCATCTGATATCTATTTGTGGCACTTATTGCGTTACCAGACATTTTATAATATCTCTCCAAATATGGTATTGCTTCCTTATAATGCTCAGTACGAAAATATGCTTCACCTATTAACCTTGCAATTTCTGGCTGACGCTTTGGCGTTGAAGTTTCAAGAAGTTTAGGAGCTATTTTCAATAGTTCATCATATCGTTTTTGCATATAATAAATATGTGTAACATAATATGGTACAACAGGTTTAAATACATTATCCTCTTTCAATGATAAAAATCCTTTTAATGCTGTTTCATAATTTCCCTCTGTATACGCTATATGAGAATAGTAATACATTGCTGGTGGCTGGTATTTACTCTCCTTATTTATTATTTCAAAGAAATTTCTTTTAGCTTGCTCTACACTATCCTTTTTAAAATAAGCATACCCTCTTTTAAAATGAAATTCTATTTGATCTTTCTTTGTTAAATCATAAATATCAACTTTCTTAAAAGACTTTAAGGCTCTTGAATAAGCTTTTTTCCTATACTGAAAAATACCTAACTGATAATATACATGCTTAATATGCATACTTTCTGGATGATTCTCGATAAAATTTATTAGCAATAATTCGCCATCATCATTAAATAATTCTACAGCACATAATGCACTATAATACTCCGCATTTATCCTCATAATTGAATAAGGATCTTTTATTTCATCAATGGCCTTTTTAAAAAGATGTTGCGATGCTCCAAATTGTTGCTTACTAAATAAAGCTAAGCCAGTCTGATAATATTCGCTTGGTTGATCGTAAATAGCTGTTTTCTGAGCATGCAATCCCAAACTAGCTATTACAAATATACTACTGAATACCAGTATTTTAAAATTATTATATTTCATATTTCTAAACATTATTTTACCTTTTAAAATTAACAACAATAAGACCATTGCAAATTGCATAAAAACAAACTTTTCAACACTGATTATTTAAAAACTCTAACAATCAAAAAAAGCTCTTTATTCACATAAATAAACACAGAGATGCAACTAGAACAAATAATAATTGTCATTATTTTTACACATATTAAAACGAAAAAGTATTACAAAAAATTATACTTTTGTAAATTATTCACAATAATTAATTGAACAAAAACGATAATGTTAAAAAAAATAAAAATAAAATTTAGATTCATAATTACTATACTACTATTATTTTCCAGCACTATCTCTTGGGGAAAGATTGTTAATAAAGTTGAAGCTAAAGAAGCCGCAATAAATTTTTATAAATATATATATCATAATAAAACAGGCAATTCTATTGACAAACTTAAAATATCAAGCAGTTATAGTATTAAGTCTAATAATATGGTTGTATATTATATTTTCAATTTTGAAAACCATGGATATGTTCAATTATCAGCAGATGATGCTGCCTATCCAATCCTTGCATTTGATTTTTATAATCAAATAAACACAAAAGAAACAGCTCCAAACTACCAAAATTGGGAACAGAAATATATCGACCAAATAGATTTTATAAGAAAGGAAAATCTTAGTGCAACAAATGAAATCTCTAATTTATGGCAATCACTATTAAACAATCAAAACATTACCATTGCTCAAGGAAAGTCGATAAATCCATTACTATTAAGCACATGGAATCAAGGGGCTCTTTATAATGCTGATTGCCCTGAAGATCAGAATGGCCCTGGAGGAAGAGTTTATGCAGGATGTGTAGCTATTGCAATGGCTCAAATAATGTACTACTATCGTTATCCATATCAAGGAACCGGAACAAAAACTTATAATCACTATTTATACGGTTCGATGACCGCTAATTTTGGGGCTACTACTTATGATTGGAATGCAATGGCTAATGCTATGCCTATTGGTGGAAATACAGAAATAGCAAAATTATTATACCATTTAGGCATAAGTGTTGAAATGGATTATAGCGCAAGTGGCTCTGGTGCATATTCAGGTGTTGCAGCATCCTCCTTACAAAGTTATTTTAAATATAGCAACAATCTTAGTTACGATACAAAATCTGATTTTACATATAATCAATGGGTAGATAAGATTGTAGCCAATATTGATAGTGGGCGCCCACTATATTATGATGGATATGGTAATGATGGCGGTCATGCATTTAATTTGGATGGATATCAAGGTAGCGACCATTTTCACTTCAATTGGGGTTGGGGTGGTGCTTATAATGGATATTTCTATTTGAATGCACTTAATCCAGGTTCATCTGGTTTTAATAATGGACAGAGTGCGATGTTTAATGTATATCCTGCCAACTCGTATCCTTATTATTGCAATACCAATAATCAGTATACTAATATTGTAGGTAATTTCTCAGATGGTAGTGGACCTGAAAGCTATAATAATAATTCGCAATGCTCATGGTTAATACAGCCAAATCAAGGAATAAAGAATATTAAAATTAAATTTGATAGATTTGACATAGACAATACTGACACTCTATTTGTATATGATGGAAGCAGCAATACAGACTCTTTATTAGCAAAACTAACAGGTGACCAAATTCCAACTAGTATCTTTTCAATAGATAATACTATGTTTCTAGAATTTATTTCAGACAATACAAACTCATCAACAGGCTTTGATATTTCTTATGAATCATTTTTTCCTATTTATTGTAGTGGTACGGCATTGTTTACAGATTCAGCTTCTTATATTGAAGATGGGTCTGACACTTCAGACTACAATAATTCTACATTCTGCAAATGGTTAATTAAACCTACTAATGGTTATCCTATTCGTCTTTTCTTTGACTCATTTAATCTAGAACAAGGAAATGATTTATTAAAAATTTATGATCCTTCAACTACTCCCTCTCAATTACTAGCTACATTAACAGGAAATAATATTCCCCCATCTATAGTATCTCCTGGTGGTGAAATGTTTCTTACATTTACCACTAATTCTTCACAAACTGCCTCGGGCTGGCAAGCTCATTATATTACTGGCCCTAGTGTTGGAATTTCAGTAACAGAAAAACAAGTATATAAAATTTATCCAAACCCTGCCAAATCTTTTGTAGTTATTCAAGCTCAAAGTGGGAATAAAATAACAAATATTCAACTGTATAGTATAGAGGGGAAATTGATTAAAAGTATTAGTAATGACATTAATAATAGCAAAATAAAACTAAACCTAACTAATATTCAATCAGGAATTTATTTACTTAATATCATTAGCAATTCTTCATCTAATGTGCAAAAAATAATCATTAAATAAGCCTTAATTATGGTTATATTTTATTTTATTGCGCTATAACTCTTTCATATCATATTCAAGCTATATTTATTTCTATAAAATTATTTTTCTCATATACTATTTCAGCTACTAAAAAACATCCGCTTACGAAAGCGTAAATAATATATAATTGTTTTATATTACAATTGTATATTATTTAATCTATTTACCTATTTTTGCACTTCAATACTAATTAAAAATAATTATTTATATGGAAAACATTGACAAATACATTGACATTGTTAAAACAATGTTAGTAGAGTATGGGCCAAAAGTTATTGGCGCTATATTAGTCTTATTTGTAGGACTTAAAATAATTTCAACTATTACAAAAACAGCAACAAAATTAATGACTAATAAGAAAATTGATGCTTCCTTAGCTCCTTTCTTATCTAGTTTGCTAAACATGACATTAAAAGCTCTTTTGGTAATAAGTGTTATGAGTATGGTTGGCATAGAAATGACTTCCTTCATTGCTATACTAGGAGCAGCAGGTTTGGCTATTGGTATGGCTCTTTCTGGTACTATGCAGAACTTCGCAGGTGGAGTAATGATTCTAATTTTCAAACCTTATAAAGTAGGTGATTTTATTGAAGCAGAAGGTCAAATGGGAGTTGTTAAAGAAATTCAAATCTTCAATACTATTATTACTACGGTTGATAACAAAAGAATAATTATTCCTAATGGGGGATTATCTAATTCTACAATGACAAACTTTACTGCGGAGCCAACTCGAAGAGTAGATTTTACTTTCGGAATTGGATATGGTGATGATATAGACAAAGCAAGGGAAGTTATGTTTGGAGAAATTGCAAAATTTAAACAAGTACTTTCAACACCTGCCAAGCCTTTTATTGGGGTGTCAGAATTAGGAGATAGCTCTGTTAACTTTGCAGTAAGAGTCTGGGTTAAAACTGAAGATTATTGGGATGTGTTTTTTGGACTAAATGAAAATGTAAAAAAAGCATTTGATGCTAACAATATTAGCATTCCATTCCCTCAAACTGATGTTCATATTTTTCAAGAAACTAAATAATTAATAAAATTTTAAGCATGAGAAAACTATTTACAATACTTCTTATATCAATAGTTAGCGTATCATTTGCGCAAAAAGACACTTCATGGACAAATGGTGGGTCAATTGGTCTTAATGGAAGTCAAACAAGTTTTACAAATTGGGCTAAAGGTGGTGAAAACCAAATCTCAATTAGTGGAAATGTAACACTATTTTCAAAATATCTTAAAGGTAATAATTCTTGGGATAATCTACTTATTGCAAATCTTGGCACTTCTCGACAAGGAAAACAAGATTACCGAAAAGGGGATGACCAATTAGAGATTAACTCAATATTTGGACATCAAGCTAGTAAAAACTGGTACTATTCTGTATTATTTAATTTTAAAACTCAGTTCACATCTGGTTATGAATATCCTAATGATTCTACAGTAACTTTCACTTCAAACTTTATGGCACCAGCAAACATTAAGTTTGGTATTGGTATGGATTATAAGCCAAATGAAGATTTTTCTTTATTTCTATCTCCATCAACTGCAAGAATAACAATAGTAAATGATGAAGCTTTGGCTGATGCAGGTAAATTTGGTTTATTACCAGCTGAACTTGATGCTAATGGAGCAATTATTAATCATGCTGATAAATACAGAATGGCATTTGGAGCTATGGCTCGGTTAACATATAGCAAAGAAATATTCAAAAATGTAAAATTTACTACTATTTTGGAATTGTATTCTGATTACCTTAACAACCCTCTTAATATTGATGTTGACTGGCAGTTCTTATTTACTTTTAAAGTTAATGAATTCCTCAATGCACAACTAAAGGGACAAATGATATATGATGATGATGTTATGATAGATATTGACTCAAATAATGATGGCATTATTGATGCTGTAGGACCAAGAATTCAGTTTACAGAAACATTATCTTTAGGTTTAGTCTATAAGTTATAAGTTAGGAGTTCCCGATTTCTCGGTATAAATAGGAGTTCCCGATTTCTCGGGATAAATATAGGAGTTCCCGATTTCTCGGGATAAATAGGAGTTCCAGATTTCTCGGGATAAATATAGGAGTTCCAGATTTCTCGGGATAAATAGGAGTTCCAGATTTCTCGGGATAAATAGGAGTTCCAGATTTCTCGGGATAAATAGGAGTTCCAGATTTCTCGGGATAAATATAGGAGTTAGGATTTTTTATGCAATTAAATTTTCTATTTCTTCTTTAATGCATTGATATATTTATATTGAGGAGCATCACCTGCCACTTTATTCCAAATAATAGCAACAGCATAAGGATTACTCCAAGATGTATCAACAGTAATACTATATTCTTTGTCAACAGTAAAACCACTAGCAGGATCATCTGCAATTTTCTCACCATAAGCATTATCTGCAACAGAAGAAGCTCTAAGAACAAAATCGTGGTGATAGTCATCATCTGGATAACTTGTTGAAGTTCCTGACTGCGTATACTGTCCCGCAGAAGAAGACCCATCAATGCCATCTTCAAGAACTAATACACTTAAATAATACTCACCAGTGCCAGCGCCAAAAAATTTAGTTTGAGTTGTTATTTTCATTACACCACCTTCAATATTAAATGAATAATCTACACCAGCAACAGCATCACCAGAACCTAATAAATTAGTCATAGCACTTCCATCAGTAGTTTTAATATCACCTACCCAAAATGAAGGAATACCTCCACCTGTAGTACGGTCTGCTTTAAAACTATCAAACAAAGAGTTAGCCATTGGATCACCAGTATGAGCACAAATAGTAACTCCATTTGATGCAGCAGTAGAATAATCATGAATTAAAGGAGCTCCCCAATTTCCACAATGTCCACACCAAGTTGCAGTGTAATTAATTGCAAATCCCATTTGTTGTGCAGAAGGATTTAAAGTATTTGTATCCTCTTCCTCGTCTTTTTTACAAGCAGATACAACAAGAACAAATACCATTAGAATAAGTGTAAGTTTTTTCATAGAAATGTGTGTTTAATTAATTAAAGAAAAATGTGCATTAATTATTA
This sequence comes from Bacteroidota bacterium, assembly GCA_003648395.1. Next base: position 31 of record QMPB01000214.1, on the reverse strand, counting down.
AACGCAATAATACAAAAAAAATTATTGTGTT
>QMPB01000213.1 GCA_003648395.1 Bacteroidota bacterium | reverse complement strand
CCAAGCTGTTTAATCCTCCTTAATCTTTGAAAATATTTATGTTCAAAAATATCAAAAATAATTTGGTCAGGAATATTTATAAACCCATAAATTGGATCATTTAATATCTTTTTTTTATTTTGAATACGCATCTTGCAAATTTAACGTTAATTAATTTATAACGTTTAAAAAACTTGATATTATTTATAAATTTGCAATTACATAAATTAAAACATAAACATACTATGGCAAGAATACTTTGGGTTGATGATGAAATAGAAATGCTTCGTCCACATATTATATTTTTAGAACAAAAAGGTTACGAAATGGATGCTATTAATAATGGTGCTGATGCATTGATGTTAATAGGAAAGTATAATTATGATTTGGTTTTTCTTGACGAAAATATGCCTGGGCTTTCTGGACTAGATGTTCTTGTAGAAATAAAAAAGACACACTCACAACTTCCTGTAATCATGATTACTAAAAGTGAAGAGGAATCCATAATGGAAGAGGCAATAGGATCTAATATTGCCGACTATTTGATTAAGCCAGTAAACCCAAATCAGATTCTTTTGGCTATAAAAAAGAATATAAATGCGAATCAGATAATATCTGATAAGAATAGTATGGACTACCAACGTCAGTTTCGTGAGATTGGTTTAGAGTTAACAAATAACCTAAACCCCGATGAATGGATAAAGATTTATAAACGACTTATTGATTGGGAATTAAAGCTTGAAAAATCTGAAGATAGTGGAATTCTTGATATTTACCAAACACAGAAAGATGAAGCAAATACTGTTTTCTCTAATTTTATTTCAAACAATTATATAGATTGGCTACAAGGAGATGACGAAGCTCCTGTTCTATCGCAAACTGTATTTAGAAAAAAGGTGCTGCCTCAATTAAAAGAGCATACCCCTACTTTTCTTTTTGTAATAGACAACCTGCGCTACGACCAATGGAAAACAATCTACCCTGCTTTATCAGATTATTTCAGAGTTGTGGAAGACTCCATATACTATAGCATATTACCAACCACTACTCAATATGCACGAAATGCGTTTTTTTCGGGGCTAATGCCATCACAAATTGAAAAAAAATACCCACAATACTGGACTCATGAGCATGAAGAAGGAACTAAGAATCAATTTGAAGGAGAACTTTTAGGAACTCAGCTTAAGCGACTTGGCTTAGATATGGACTATTCCTATAATAAAATAATAACATTAGATCAAGGGAGAAAACTTGCTGAGAATACTCATAAACTTTTCAATAAGAAGCTTAATATAATCGTCTATAATTTTGTTGATATGCTTTCGCATGCAAGAACAGAGATGGAAGTTATACGTGAATTAGCATCTGACGAGAAGGCATATCGCTCACTTACTCTTTCTTGGTTTAAGAATTCACCTTTATTTGAGATAATGAAAACCATTGCAGAGAAGAAAGGTCAGATAATAATTACTACTGATCATGGCTCAGTAAAGGTTAAGAAACCTGTTAAAATTGTTGGTGATAAGGCTACAAATTCAAATTTAAGATATAAATTTGGTCGCAATTTGGACTATAAAGCAAAAGAAGTTTTTGAGGTAACAAATCCTGATGATATATTCTTACCAAAAATTAATGTGAGTACTAAATATGTATTTGCAAAGCAAGGTGATTTCTTTTTATATCCTAATAATTACAATTATTACAACAAATACTATAACGACACTTTTCAGCATGGAGGTATTTCTTTAGAAGAAGTTCTTATTCCAATGATTACCTTAAGTGCCAAATAAAAAAAATATGATTGTAAGGCTAAACGAATTAGAAGAAACAGCAAAAACGATTATTAGCAAGTATGCTAATAATCGCCTTTTTGTTCTAAATGGGGAAATGGGAGCTGGCAAAACTACTTTTGCCAAGTACTTCTGCAATTTATTGGGAGCAGAAGAAGAGGTTACTAGCCCTACTTTCGCCATTGCTAATATTTATACTAGCTCAGAATATGGAGAAATAAATCACTTTGATTTTTATCGACTAGAGCATCTTCAAGAAGCAATAGATATTGGCCTTGACGACTATCTTTATAGTGGCAATTATTGCCTTATGGAGTGGGCTGATATCATTATTGACCTAATACCAAAACCATATGTAAAGATTGACATTCTTCATGTTGATAATATTGATGAGCGAGACTTATTTGTTTCGTTGGTGGAGGAATAAAAGATAAACTGTAGTCGGTAAAAGCTGTAATCGGTAAAAGCAATCGGTAAACTGTAGTCTATAAAAACAGTTATCAGCACAAAGTATCTCTAATAAATATCTAGTCTACTGATATATAGAGACTAGGTGGAATTTTACATAATCAATTAAAAAACCGCCATATATCCAAAATGGATTTTTGCTTTTCCAAATTCGAAATTAGTTTCTTCATTCTTGCCCAAGGCATACGATAATCCAAACACACCAGCTTTTGTAGCAAAATTGAATGTTAAGCCAAAAGACTGATATACTCCTGTGGAAGTAATTGGATATGGATTAACAACTTGCCCTATGCTATAAAATGCTCCCAAATAAGAGTATTGATCAAGCAACAAACGATATTCGGCAGTATAAACGCTATAAAATTGCGCAAAAATAGACTGTTCATCAAAACCTTTAAAAGTTTTAAAGCCTCCAATTTTATATAATTCGTTTATCATAATATTTTCGCCAGCAATATATGCCGTATAATTTTCTAGCATAATTGTCTGCCTTCTGAAAAGCGGAATAAAAACCTGCGATTCACTTTTAACTCTAAAAACAAACTCGCTAACCTCTTCATTATTATCAGCATCCCCACTTAAAAAATACTTATAACCACCATCAGAGTTCACTTTTAAAAAAAATCCTCGCCTTGGATTAATAATATTATCCAAATGATTTAAGTGTAGCCCAAATCCAAAAGATTGAGAACTTACATCCTTTAAATTATTATCAATACTTACTTCTGTATTTAGATAATTGCTTTGAAAGACATGAATATAAGTACTTATATAATCTTGGCCAGCAATAGCAAACTGCAAAGATGGTTTATACTCAAGGTTTACATAAGTAGTATCTTGCTTATCAATCTTAAAATCCAAGCCAGCACCAAATGGACTATTAAATAAATATGGATATTGTAAACTTATTTCTAAAAACTGCGAACTATTACCAGGGCTTTCCCATAAAAGGGAAATTCGCTCACCTCTATTAAAGCCATTTACTAATTTAAGGTTTAGATTTCCTGTAAATTGTAGTTTTTTATTCTGTGAATTTGGAGCCATACCGATAATTCCATTAAATTGGTTATTATTCTTCTTTCGCAAACTTAAAAGCAATTCAGCTTTACCATCAGAAAAATCAATTCTCATTGGCTTATCAATTTCCATAAAATCAAGCATATTTATAAGCTTTTCAATTTCCTTAACTTTAGACTCATTATATTCCTCTCCTACTTTTATCCCTAAATATTGCTGAATAAATCCATGGCTTATTCCATCAAAACTTGTAAGTTTAATAGTATCAATAATTATTATAGAACCCTTATCAATTACCAATTTTGCAGATATTCCATTATTTACAATCTCAATATTTGATAATTTAATACTTGCAAAAGGATAGCCCGAATTTTCGAAACGAGTAATAATATCTCTTTGCAACATAAGTAACTCATCATAATTAAAATCCTTATTATTAAAATCCAAAGACTCCTGCTTAAGGTTTTGAAGCATTTTCCACTCTGAAGTATTAAAATCAAGCTTCTTCCAAATATATTTTTGCCCTTGAACTATATAAATTTTCAATGAATACTTATAATAAATACTACTATCTATTTTTAGCTCAGCATAACCATTTGTCTGTAAGTAAAATACTATCCTATCAACTTCTTTAGTTCTCATCAAACTATCCTTAAATTGTATTTTATATTTGGGCATTTCAAAATCATTAGAATCATTATTTAGTATTAATTCTAGTGTATAATTCTTCTGACCAAATAAAAATGAGGATAAAAATAATAAAATAAAAATTCCTGTTATAGCTTTCAATATATTAGTTTAAAATAAGGATTGTTGATTAGAATTAGGAATTGGTATTTCCCAATTAATTGGTAAAATATTGCTTGACCTAAGATAATCATTAGTAGCAGAAAATGGTTTGCTACCAAAGAAGCCACGATGAGCAGAAAGCGGTGATGGATGTATTCCTTCAATAATAAAATGCTTTTTCTTATCAATTAGCAATGCTTTTTTCTTTGCATAATTTCCCCATAGTATAAAAACACAATTCTTTTTAGTTTCAGATATTTTACGTATTACTTCATCAGAAAACTCCTCCCAACCTTTTTTCTGGTGCGAGCCTGCCTCTTTTTCACGCACAGTAAAAGTTGCATTCAGTAAAAGCACTCCCTGCTTAGCCCAACTTATAAGATTACCATTTTTAGGATTTCCAATACCCAAGTCACTATTCAATTCCTTAATAATATTTCTTAAAGAAGGTGGCTGTTTTACACCATCAGGAACCGAAAAACATAATCCATGTGCCTGTCCAAATCCATGATAAGGATCTTGCCCCAAAATAATAACTTTAACATTACTAACTGAGGTTAAACTAAATGCGGAAAAAATATCCTCCTTAGGCGGAAATACTGTTACTTCATTATATTCTTTCTCCACAAATTTTATAAGAGTTTTAAACTTATCGGTTTTTATATAATCACCTAATAAAATCTCCCAATCTTTATCAATTTTTAGCTGCATAATTTTATCATTTTCTAGTACACAAATTTAAAGAAAAAGTTCTCAAATAAATATTTAATGACACAAATTTTAAAAATATTAAATTTATGGGGTTTCATTTTCCATAAAACACTATCTTTGTATGTTGTTAGCATACCTAAATTATATTTAGGTTATCCTAATTATATCAGTTATTACTAATTAATTAAAGAACAATGAAAAAGGCAACAATATTAGGTTTAATGCTTTTGGGAAGCATTTTGTTTCTTGCATCATGTCAATCTCACGGGCCAAAATGCCCTGGAATGTATTCTCAAACTGAAACAGTTGAAATGCAGGATATTATTTTAACCGAAAATTTAAACTAAAATAATAAACCTATAATTACCAATTATTGGCTGATTATTCTGTATATTATTTCAATAATGATGATGAAAAAAACTATCTATTTTTTAGTTTTATTAATATTACCTATTAGCCTTATAGCTCAAAAAGCTGATAAGATTATTAAGAAACCATTATTGAAGCGCGAAAAAAGTTTTGGTATAAATTTCAATTCAGATGGTTGGGGTGTTGGTTACCGCCTTGGGAAAGCTATCACATATAAGAATAAGAAGACTTGGGATATTAATTTTTCATTTATTGGCGACAGCAAACAAGAGCGTCAATTATGGATTTCCGCCTCATCATCAGCAAAGAGTTTCTTTTACGGCAAACTAGAATACTTTTACGGTCTTCAAATAATGCGTGGCCGTCAGAAAATAATAGCCGAAAAACCTTATTGGGGTGGTGTAGAAATTAGATGGTTTTATTATGGGGGTTTAAATGTAGGGATAGGTAAGCCAATTTATCTATACGTTTTTGATCAGGCAACCAACAATTCTGTCGTTTTAGAAAAATATGACCCTACAAAGCACGAAATTGAAGATATTTTTGGCAGAGGCCCTTATACCAAAGGTCTAAGTGAACTAAGTATACACCCTGGTCTTAGTTTTAAGTTAGGTTTAAATGTGGAATTTGAAGCTTTTCAAGAAAAAACTAAAGCATTTGAAGCAGGTATTATTGTTGATACATATGCTATTCCTATTCAAATAATGGGACTTAACGAACCTGAATATTTTAAAATACGCCTATTTTTAGCATTCCGATTTGGCTCTAGGTATAATAAATAATCTCATTCACTAAGTATACCAAATTGAAACTAAACCAACAAATTGGTATAAGATTTCCAATAAAAATACCTTAAAATATATAGGATTGAGAAAAAACTATATTTTTCTTGCAAAATTGAATATCAAAAATTAGTATTTATATTAGTAATAAGCTATTTTTGCAATACATTAAGATTACAAAATATATTATAAAATGTATTAAAAAAAGCCGTAATTTGCCAAGCTTTAATACACGATATGACATTTATATAATTTACTGAACAATAGATATGAAAACAAGAAAATTACTTTTAGGACTGATAGCTTTCGGCATTATTGCTGTTAGTGGCACATTGTTTTTGGGACAAAACAATAAAAGCAATAATACTATAGAAGTAAAACACTCACAAAAAAACGCCAGTGGAATTGATGGCGCAATTGCATATTACCATAGGTTGAAAGCTGATGCTGTTACTGGTGATATCGAAATTGACAAAATTGTAGCTGCAAGAAAAGCTGCTAAAAATATGCCTACTGCTAAAACTGCAGGCTTAACATGGGAAGATATAGGTCCTAATAATGTTGGAGGCCGAGTAAGAGCATTAATTTTTGACAATCAAGACAACACCAACAACACTATGTATGTTGGTGGAGTACAAGGTGGATTATGGATATCTACAAATGCGGGTCAATCGTGGACTTCAGTACCTCTTGATGGCAATATTTCTATCTCATCAATGTGTCAAACACCTGATGGTGATATTTATGTTGGAACTGGGGAAGGTTTAGCGGGTGCAGCTTATACAAATAGAGGTTCTGGCGGTGTAGGTTCAGGTATCTATCTTAAAAAAGTTGGAGCCAACGACTTTACTATTATTTCTAATACTACTAATTGGAAACTTATTAATAGGCTTGCTTCTGACAAAAACGGAAAAGTATATGTTGCAACTACCACAGGATTACAATCTACTTCTAATGATGGTGTAAGCTGGTCTTTGGAAAAAGGAGGTAACTTTAAGGATGTTAAATCTATGAGTGATGAAACTCGTGTTGTTGCAACAATGGGAAATAGAGTGTTTATTTCTGACGGTGATGGAACATGGGTGCAAAATACTCCAGGAAGTGGACAAAGAGTAGAAGTAGCTATCGCTCCTTCAGATGAAGATGTAATATATGCAGTATATGCTAATGGCGGAGCGTTAGAGGGTATCTACAAAACCACTGATGGTGGTAGCAATTGGTCGAAAATTGGTAATGGTGGCATTACTGCATTTAATTTATTTGGACCAAATAACCAAGGTTGGTACGATAACGTAATAATGGTACATAAGACTAACTCAGACATAGTATATGTTGGAGGAGTAGATTTATGGAAAGGTGAAAAAGTTAATAATACTTCTCCATATAGTTGGACTAAAAAAACTATATG
>QMPB01000212.1 GCA_003648395.1 Bacteroidota bacterium | reverse complement strand
GTATTGCAGAGGTCGTAGTTATACTAATACTATAATTTTTAAAGTATTTTATTGAAACTAATTATTTAAAATGGCTATACAAAGTAATTCATATTTCTATAATACAGATGTAGAGTTTGGGCAATTAATGAGTAAGCGAATTAATAAAGTGTTATTGATTTGCAGTGAGTATGATGCGTTTATGCTTGAAGAGGATGGGCGTATTGATGAACAAATTTTTAATGAGTATGTTGCTTTAAACCTACGCTATCCTCCACAATTTATACAGGTTTCTACTGCTGATGATGTTTTTTATACTATGGATGATCAGCAAATAGATTTGGTAATTAATATGCTTAGTGTAGAGGGTATGGATCCTTTTGTGCTTTCTAATAAGATTAAAGAAAAGTTTGAAAATATACCTATTGTCGCTTTAACTCCATTTAGTCGTGAAATTAGTAAAAGGCTTGAGAATGAAGATATACATGCTTTTGATTATGTCTTTAGTTGGTTAGGAAATTCTGATATTCTGCTAGCAATTGTAAAACTTATAGAGGATGCAATGAATGTAGAATACGATGTGAACCAGGTAGGTGTGCCCGTAGTTATTCTTGTGGAAGACTCGGTGCGATTCTACTCTTCATATTTGCCTAATATGTATAAGGTTATCTTTAATCAGTCGAAAAAATATATGACTGAGGGCTTAAACGAACATCAAAAGACAATGAGGATGCGTGGTCGTCCAAAAATTGTACTAGCTACTGATTACGATAAAGCTCTTGAGTATTTTGAGCGATATAAAAATAATCTGCTAGGTGTTGTTTCTGATATGAGTTATAATCGCAGAGGTGTTAGAGATAAATTTGCAGGACTTAAATTAGGCAAGCTTGTAAGAAAGGAAGATGCGTTTATGCCTTATTTATTGCAATCTTCGGATGCAAATAATAAACGTTATGCTGATGAGCTTGGAGTTGATTTTGTAGATAAAAATTCTAAATCCTTAAATAAAGAATTGCGCCATTACATACTGAATAATTTTGCATTTGGCGATTTTAATTTCTATTGTCCTCGAGAGGATAAAATTATTGGTAAGGCTCACGATTTGCAGAGTTTACAACGATTGATAAAAGAAGTGCCTGATGAGGTATTGGAATATCATATAAATAGAAACCATATTTCCAAATGGCTTAAATCAAGGGCTTTATATCATGTTGCTAATATGTTTAAGTTTATGAGGGCTGAGCATTTTAATAATATTGATGAAATTAGAACATTTATATATGACGCACTAGCCGACTATCGTAGAAATACCAGTAGAGGTGTAATTGCAAAATTCTATAGAAAGAGCTTTGATAAATATGTGATGTTTGCTAGAATAGGCGAGGGCTCTATCGGAGGAAAAGCTCGTGGCTTGGCTTTTATAGATATTATGCTGAAGCAGAATAAAATGCATCAAAAATACCCAGGGGTTTTTATTACCATTCCTAAAACAGTTGTTATTAGCACCGATGTGTTTGATGAATTTATGGAATCTAATAATCTATATGAGGTTGCACTTTCTGATGTTACTGATGAAGAAATATTAGCAGCTTTTATAAAAGCCACACTTCCTATAAGCCTAATTCAAGATTTAGAGAAATATATTGATATTGTTAATAAACCCATTGCTATTAGGTCTTCTAGTTTATTAGAAGATTCGCATTATCAGCCTTTTGCAGGTATTTATAGTACTATGATGCTGCCTTTAGTGCCTTCAAAAAGCAAGAATCTGAAAAAACTTTCTGAGGCTATAAAGAATGTGTATTCTTCAGTATATTTTAATGCTAGTAAGGCTTATATGGCTGCTACTAAGAATGTTATTGATGAAGAAAAAATGGCGATTGTTCTTCAGGAAGTTTGTGGTCAAGAATATGGTGATGTATTTATGCCTAGTTTCTCTGGTGTTACGCGCTCAGTTAATTTTTATCCAATAGGCAGCGAAAAGGCTTCTGATGGGGTGGTGGAAATTGCTCTGGGACTCGGAAAGCAGATTGTTGATGGAAGTGGCGTTAGTCTTCGCTTTTCACCTAAAAGTCCTCAAAAAGCACTGCAGTTATCAACTCCAGAATTGGCATTAACTACAACGCAGAAAAAGTTTTACGCATTAAATCTTAATCAGCAAGAATTTGTTCCTTCTGTTTCAGAAACAGTAAATTTAAAACACCTTACTACCAGAAATCTTCCTAATCATCCTTCAATGCGAATGATGCTTTCTAGTTATGATTTGCACGATAAACGGATTAGAGATTCTTGGGTTGAGAATAGTAAGAAAATTGTGACATTCTCGCATATTCTCAAATATAATAAGTTCCCACTATCGGAGATAGTTAGTGACGTGTTGGCTTTGGGTCAAAAGGCTATGAATAAGCCAGTTGAAATAGAGTTTGCAGTGAATCTTAATAAGGATGCATCTGGGGATTATACCTTTAACCTATTGCAAATTCGCCCTATTGTTGAAAGCACAATGAGTCAGAAAGTTGATGTTGAAAATGTGGATATTGATAATACAATTATTTATTCAGATTCGTCTTTAGGAAATGGTATATACACCGATATTAAGGATATACTATATGTAAAACCTCAGTCGTTTGAGTCTAAAAATAATTTGTTATTACCAGAACTGATAGAGAAAATTAATGATCAGTTTATGAAAGAGGATAAAAATTATATCCTAATTGGTCCAGGAAGATGGGGCTCGTCGGATCGTTGGCTGGGTATTCCAGTTAATTGGCCGCAGATTAGTCAGTCGCGAATTATTGTTGAGTCAGGATTATCTAATTATAGAATTGATCCAAGTCAAGGAACACACTTCTTTCAAAATCTTACTTCCTTTGGAGTAGGTTACCTTACAGTAAATCCGCATATTAAGCAAGGCTATACAAATTATGATTATTTGGACTCTTTGCCGGCAAGCTATGAGGATGAATATTTGCGAATGGTTCATTTTGATGAAGAACTCGATATTAGACTTGATGGTAAAAATACAAACGCTGTGGTTTATATTCCTGAAAAGTAATATCAGTCTTCAGTCTTCTCCCGATAGCTATCGGGACTTCAGTCTTTAGTCTTCAGTACCCAGTCACGGCTGACTGCGTACTGAGAACTGCCTAAATTAACATCAAATAATCATTAAATAGACAACATGTCATGTAAAATCCGTAAATTACAGACATAATGACCGGTAAATTGAATCGGTATATATATTGTAAATTGCTAAGTGAATTTCGAAATTCTTTTTTTTAATTAAATTGTTTAACTATAAAAATGGAGGAAATATTATGAACTTAGTAAAATTTTCAAATCAGTATCCAAGCTTATTCGATCGTTTTTTTGACAATGATAATCTTGAGTGGAACAACAGACATTTTTCAGAAACAAATACAACTTTACCCTCAGTAAATGTAAAAGAGAATATTGATGAATATATTGTGGAGGTTGCTGCTCCTGGTTTTGATAAAGCCGATTTCAATATTGAAGTGGATAATGATGTATTAACTATTTCATCAGAAAAGAAAATTGAAAATGAGGAAAAGGAAGGGGAAAGAGTAACGAAAAGAGAGTTTTCATACCAATCGTTTACTCGCTCGTTTACTTTGCCAGTATTGGTAGAAAGAGAAAGTATTAATGCAAAATATGAAAATGGTATTCTTAATATAGTAATACCTAAAAAGGAAGAGGCTAAGCCAGTTCCTGCAAAAAAAATTGCAATCTTGTAATTTATTAAATGAGTGCAAGTTATTTAACTTGCACTCATTTGCATCTATTTAATAATATCATAATTCTTTTTGAAGACTACTAAATATTGGTGCAATATTTCTACATAATAATATCTAAAAATATAAATCATATGAACTTAAATAATTATACCATAAAATCGCAAGATGCTATTCAAAATGCCCAACAAATAGCACAAAGTTTTTCTCATCAGCAGATAGAGAATGCCCATATTTTAAGAGCATTTTTTGAAGTAGATGAAAATGTATTGCCTTTTATTCTTGGGAAGTTAGGAGTAAATACTGATATTTTTAAGAAAACCTTGGATAGCATAATTCAGAGTTTCCCGAAGGTTGATGGAGGTGAAATAATGCTTTCTCATAATGCAGGTAAAATGCTGAACGAAGCGGCTAATATTGCTAAAAAGATGAAAGATGAATATATTGCTATTGAGCATTTGTTATTGGCAATATTAAAATCGAAAGATTCTTCATCTCAGCTAATGAAAGATAATGGAATAAATGATAAAGATTTATCTGCTGTAATTAACGAATTGCGCAAGGGTAAGAATGTAACTTCACAAAGTCAGGAGGATACTTATAATTCGCTTGATAAGTATGCCAAAAATCTTAATAAATTGGCCAATGATGGTAAACTTGACCCTGTTATTGGAAGGGATGACGAGATAAGAAGAATATTGCAAATACTCTCGCGTCGTACAAAGAATAATCCTATACTTGTTGGTGAGCCAGGTACTGGTAAAACAGCCATTGCTGAGGGTTTAGCTCATAGGTTAGTAAAGGGTGATGTTCCTGAAAATCTGCAAGATAAAATTGTTTATTCTTTAGATATGGGTTCTTTAATAGCCGGTGCAAAGTATAAAGGTGAGTTTGAAGAGCGCCTAAAATCTGTTGTAAAAGAGGTTACTGATGAAGATGGAAAAATAATTCTGTTTATTGACGAAATACACACTCTTGTGGGAGCAGGAAAAGGAGAGGGAGCAATGGATGCTGCAAATATTTTAAAACCGGCTCTTGCTCGTGGTGAGTTGCGAGCAATTGGCGCTACTACCTTAGATGAGTATCAAAAATATTTTGAGAAAGATAAGGCTTTGGAACGAAGGTTTCAAAAGGTGATGGTTGATGAACCTGATCGCGAAAGTGCTATTTCTATTTTGCGTGGAATAAAAGAGAAATACGAAACTCACCATAAGGTTCGAATTCAAGATAGTGCAATTATTACGGCAGTAGAGCTGTCACAACGATATATATCTGATAGATTTTTGCCAGACAAGGCTATTGATTTAATGGACGAGGCTTCTGCTAAATTGCGTTTGGAGATGAATTCTAAGCCAGAAGAGCTGGATGTATTGGATAGGAAAATAATGCAATATGAAATTGAATTGGAAGCAATAAAAAGAGAGCGTGATAAAAATAAAATATCCATAATAAATAAAGATCTAGCTAATTATAAGGAGCAGCGAGAACAGATATATGCCAAGTGGAAAACAGAAAAAGATTTGGCAGATAGTGTTCAAATTTCTAAGGCTAAAATCGAAGAATATAAGCAAGAAGCTAATAGAGCGGAGAGAGAAGGCGATTTTGGATTGGTTGCTGAACTTAGATATGGAAAAATAAAAGAGGAAGAAGCTAAATTTGAGGAGTTACATAAACAGCTATTTGAAAATCAGGAAAATGCCTTAATAAAAGAGGAGGTTACCAGTGAAGATATTGCTGAAGTAGTAGCACGTTGGACGGGAATTCCTGTGAGTAAAATGCTAAGTAGTGAGCGCGAAAAATTATTGCAATTGGAAAAAGAGTTGCATAAACGCGTAGTAGGACAAGATGAAGCAATTCAGGTAGTGGCTGACGCTGTACGGAGGTCAAAAGCTGATTTGCAAGATGGTAATAGGCCTATCGGATCGTTTCTTTTCCTCGGAACAACAGGTGTAGGTAAAACTGAATTGGCAAAAACTCTTGCTAACTATTTGTTTAATGATGATACTGCTTTAACACGAATTGATATGAGCGAGTATCAGGAAAGGCATGCTGTTAGCCGCTTGGTAGGTGCTCCTCCCGGATATGTTGGTTATGATGAAGGAGGGCAACTTACGGAAGCTGTTCGTAGAAAACCTTATTCAGTAGTTCTGTTAGATGAAATAGAAAAGGCTCATCCCGATACATTCAATATATTATTGCAAGTACTCGACGAAGGACGATTGACTGATAATAAAGGTAGGGTTGCTGATTTTAGGAATACTATAATAATAATGACTTCTAACCTAGGTGCTCACATTATTCAGGAAAAGCTCGAAAATATTGATATGGATAAGCGCGATTCTGTTGTTGAGCAAACTGAAAAAGAGGTAGTGAGTTTACTCAGAAAAACTATTCGTCCGGAGTTCTTAAATCGTATTGATGAAATAGTAATGTTTACACCTTTGAATAAAGAAGAGGTTAAGGAAATTGTAAAAATTCAGATTCTTTCATTGCAGAAAATGCTTTTAAAAAAAGGAATTAAACTGAATTTGGACGAACAAGCTATTGACTATCTATCGAAAATAGGTTTTGATCCTCAATTTGGGGCAAGACCAATAAAGAGAGTAATTCAGAGAGAAATCTTAAATGAATTATCAAAGCTTATACTCTCAGGTAGTATCGATTCCAAAGGCGAAATAAATATTACTAGTAGGAATAATAAATTGATATTTGAAAATTAACTTAGTCTTCAGTCTTCAGTCTTCAGTATATGCATGCTGAGGACTGCCAACTGAGGACTGCCAATTGAGGACGACTGCCAACTGTAAGTATTGAAGACTATCAATGCGCGTCTAACCAATTATTACCAGTATTGCTATCAACTACTAGAGGAACATCAAGTGGTAAAGCATTCATCATTTCTTCTATCACAAGTTTATTAAGTTCTTCAACCTCATTTTTATCACAATCAAATATTAGTTCATCATGCACTTGTAGAATCATCTTTGACTTAAGATTTCTTTTTTGCATTTCGTTAAAAACGTTAATCATTGCTACTTTAATCATATCAGCAGATGACCCTTGAATAGGTGCGTTTATTGCATTGCGCTCTGCAAAAGCTCTAAGCATTCCACTATTTGAATTAATATCTGGAAGATATCTTCTTCGTTTCAAAATGGTCTCAACATATCCATGCTCTAATGCAAACTCCTTTTGCGATTCCATAAATAACTTAATACCTGGGTAATGCTCAAAATATTGCTCAATCATTTCTTTAGCCTCAGTGCGTGAAACTCCAATATTTTCGGCCAAGCCAAATGCCGATATTCCGTATATTATACCAAAGTTTACTCCTTTTGCATTTCTACGCATATCAGTAGTAACTTCATCCTCAGAAATGCCAAAAACTCTTGCGGCAGTGGCTCTATGCACATCTTTGCCCGAATTAAAATCATCAAGCATATTTGCATCTCTACTTAGATGGGCAATTATTCTCAACTCTACCTGAGAATAATCTGCAGCGAGTAAAATAAACTCATCGTTTCGAGCTATAAATGCTTTTCTAATTTCTTTACCTTCAGTGCTTCTTATGGGTATATTTTGTAAGTTTGGATTATTAGAACTTAAACGCCCTGTGGC
>QMPB01000211.1 GCA_003648395.1 Bacteroidota bacterium | reverse complement strand
TTTTTTTGGTAATTAGCAGGCACTAATAACCATTGTATTTTTTGTTTTGTGGGCTAAATATTTAACAACTATAATCAACAGTGAAAAATTATTCTGTCAGTGAGAAATATATTCCTTTAAATGAAGTAACAAATGAGGTATTACAGTATTATGATATTTATGACTTTTATTATGATTTAGCTAGATATAGTAAAGAGCGTTTTATAAAATAGCTAGGTGATGATTTTAATGATTGGGAATGGCTTAATGAGATTAAAGAATTAACTGTTTTTGCCATTAGGTCAAATGACGGAAAAGGTTCATATGTATATGTTATGTGCGTAAGTAAAAACAATGTTAATACCATTATCTTCTTAAATGTTATGAATGATTCATTTCAAATGACATCGGAGAGTGATAAGGGTAAATTTGCAAAATGGTTTAAAACACTATTGAACTAATAGTGTTTTAAAATCATTCATTATTTTAATTACCAAAAAAAACATCTCCCTACCAACACCAAACCACCCTTTACCAGTAGCAATTCCATCAGCTACCTCAATCAAGCAATCAACATCATGAGCATTCTCTTGGCCACCTCGGAAATCACCTGATTTTGTTGAGTGGAAAATAAAGATAAAAGCAGTTTTGGAAGTAAAACACCCTCCAAATAAACTAATTTTAAGCAACTTGAGATTTTATATTGTTTTAATCGGACACTAATAATTACTTTTAAAAAGTTCTACGGCTCATAAGTCAGTGCAATACCAAAAAATCCATAATTACCTTGATTACGTAATTGTCCCCAATAATTAATTCCCCTGTATAGGTGGAAGTATAAGCCTATTGGATGTGTTGTTTTATTCTTGGCAAAGAATTTCCAACCAAAATATGTATTAATAGTCAAAACACTTTTTTCTACTTTGTCTTTTGCAACCCAAGCATTATCAACCTTATGAAAGACAGGAATTCCAAGTTTTACTCTACTGCTAATATCTAGGCTAAAGAAATTCATAATTCTTTTGCTGGCAAGAAATCCATGACTTCTTTGCAATTGATACTCAATATTGTATTCAAAACGATGTGTGCTTTGTTCAAAGCTAACAATTGTTGAATCAACCGCAAAACTTTCAGTGCCAAACCACCCGTAACCTCTATGGCTAATACGGTAACGTCCACCCACGCGAAAAGAATGATTGGTTTCATTACTACCGTCAGCATCATTTAGTGTAATCTGCAATTCTGTATATTCGTAAGATACATTTACTC
This sequence comes from Bacteroidota bacterium, assembly GCA_003648395.1. The sequence continues at coordinate 6,141 of QMPB01000211.1, read as the reverse complement.
TTTTCAGTGGGTAATCCTTATCGGCCATTGCCAAAACTAGTTCATCGCCTAAGTGAGTACACTCATGAAAAATAGGCAGCCACGAAAAAGATATATTTTTTATGTATTTGTTAGAATCAAAATATCTAATTCCTCTAATCCTTGGACTTCCAAATCTGTAATCAACATCAACAACTGCAGCTGTAATAGGCTCCCACATATCTTCCAATACATGTATGCTTACAGGAAGTGATAACCCTAATCCCCATTTTGCTTGTTTGTTAGTTAATTCTCCAAACTTGATTGAATATAAAGGAGCATCAAATCCAAGATGAATTTCTACCATTGGACGATTAAAATAACTAAAATTATCAGCCAAATTATAAGGACCGTAATCTCTATGATATCCAATTTCTATTTTATTAATTGTGCTATGGAGTTCCGCAAAAAAAGGTTTGCTATATTCTATTTCCTTTAGTAAACCATCAGAAAATTTTGTATTGTTAGTCTGTGAATTAACAGTGAGAATACTGGAAAGAAGTAAGACAAAAGTAAATAAGTGTTTCATTAAATATAAATTAAAATAATATACTGCAAACTTAAGGATTTTGCTATATCAAATTTATATAATGTCTATCATTATCAATACTCCGTTGAATAATTAGGCAGCAATGATGTTAGGAGGTTATGCTGCTGAATAAGTAGTGTTTGGAAAAGATTATTTAACAACTGGTTTTCAGAAGGATACTGATAGGGCAACAGCTTTCTTATCTGAAATGTTTAAAAAAAATAGTATGGGAAGTATTCCACTACGGATATCAATTCCATTAGGTGCAACGGCGAATGAATGTCATGATTATTCTGCTGCTGAGGATGAAATAAAGATTGAGATAACATCTTACCTTTAGCAAGGAGTCCAATTATTTATAGTTACTTAACTGAGTTTATAACAACTAAAGCAGTTGCTTATGTTCATTTGATAGGTATAAAATAATGAAAGTTGAATGAGGACTTTACAAAGAGGTTTAATTACTAGAATCCCATAAAAAATCAACTCATTTTTTCCATATATTAGCCATTCGTATTACTAAAACATATTTTGATAGATATTGTTGGTTTGGAAAAAGTGAGTAATGTGAGAATTGAAGATTTAAAAATTGAATAATATAAAAGTATAGTTATTATGATAGATCATACGAAGATAAAAGATATAAATTCGGTAATTCAAGCTTATTTTGTTAAAAATCCTTCTATTAAAATAGTTCCAGCAAAAGAACTAATGCCATATTTTATTAGTGCTGGAATATTTGAAAAAGACCATAGAAAGGGTTTGCCAATACGTAAAATATTAAGAACATTGGATGATAAAAATCAGTTGGAAAAGATCCCTTATCTTTATGCCGAAAGAAAAGATAAAAACACCTATTGGTATTTTATTCCTTCCAATGCAGACAAGCCTACAACGCACTATAAGCAACAAGAGAAAAAAGTGGAATCAAAACAGGCTTCATTATCTCGTGCCAATAGTGACGAGTCCTATGTAATTGATTTATGTGATCAGGTGTTGGAACAGAAAGCAAACCGTCAAAAAAGATTTGACTTTCTTTTGGGTGATTTACATAAAGATGGTGTAACAAGAACGAAGCTGCCCGTAGATGCATACTATAATGAGTTAAACTTAGTAATTGAGTATTTCGAAAAACAACATACCGAAAGTGTGGATCATTTTGATAAACCCGATGTAAAGACCGTAAGCGGAGTATCGCGCGGCGAACAACGCAAAATCTATGACGAAAGAAGAAAAGAACTACTCCCTAAAAATGGAATAGACTTAATTACCATCGATTATTCACAACTATTACACGCCAGCAATAAAGAACTAATAAGAGATAAAGAGCATGATTTGGAGGTGATAAAGGGGCTGTTGAGAAAATATTCTTAGACTGAATGATTATGGAGGAGTTGAGTTACTGAAATACAATTAAATATTAGAAAGGATTAAATACTCTCTCAATATTGTGTAATATACATATATTAAGATATATACGCCATGCTTTATTTGGGGATGTTATGTTCTGTATTTGTGATTATTCTGTCCTTTTTAATTATTGATTCCTACTTTAGCTTTGCTGCGATATTAAAATTGGAATATGGCTAATAAGAGAAAAATAAAGATTAGAATTAAATTTATAAATATCGAAGCTGAGAATTTATCTGAGAAAGAGATAGTATTTTTAATTGTTTTGGGGATATTTTTGTTCTTACTATTAAAATTATGATTTGGTATTTTTTTTGACAAAACCCTCTGACACATTGTCTGTATTTCCAAATATTTTAACAATTTTGCAATATATTCAAATAGACTTGTATATTTGGCTTGTATTTTGTATATTTGCAAACGACTTACAATAAAACGAAATACAAATGATACAAGAACTAAAAATAAAGAACTTTTTATCTTTCAAAGATGAGATTGTTTTTAGCTTTGAGGCTAATGCAGATAAGAACTTAGAAGATTATTATATCCACGAACCTGTTCCAGGAGTGCGTTTGCTTAAACTTGCTTTGGTTTATGGAGCAAATGCTTCAGGAAAAAGTAATTTGATAAATGCCTTTGGCTTTTTGAGAAATTTTGTTTTTAATATTCCTCAGAGCAAAGAGGTAGAAATTGACTTTCATCCATTTGCTTTTAGCCCTGAGGTTAATCCCATTGGTGAGTTTGAATTAGTTTTCTACGTTGGAGCAATAAAACATGTATATAAGCTAGAAGTTGCTAAACAGTATATCAAAAGCGAGAAATTATATTTTTACCCAGGTACACAGCCTGCTATAATCTTTGAGCGATACTTTGATGATAATACCAATACTTCGGTAATTGAATTTGGTACAAAACTTAAAATCTCAAATGTAGCTAAAGAAGAAATTTCTTTAAAAACTTTAAAGAATAGTTCAGTATTATCCACTATTTATTATTCTAAAATTTTTAATCAAAATATTAAAAAAGCACTAGATTGGTTTGAAGATAAGTTTCTGCCAGTGGTTGGTTCGAATAACCATTTTATAGACAGATTACAAAATTCATTTACGGAAGAAAAATTAAAAACATTTGTATTAAAAATGCTCAATAAAGCAGATAAAAGTATTTCTGATATTACTATTATTAATAAATCAGAACCGTTTTCAGAATATCTACTTAAATTTATGTATGGAAAAACAGCCAAACAGTTAAAAGCGGAATACAGCAATGAACAAGTTGAGGTAATTAAACCATATACCTATTTTCAACAAGATGTTGAGAAAGATGGTGAACTTGTGCCATGTCAAGTAGAAAAAAGTGAATTGTCAGAAGGATTAAAAAGGTATTATGAATTAATGTTTCCGTTATACGATTGCCTTAATAATAATGCTTTTCTTGCCCTCGATGAGTTAGATACTTCATTACACTCTTTATTGCTGGAAAGTTTAATAAAGGAATTCATTTTGCAATCCAAATCTTCACAACTAATTATTACTATTCATGATATCTCATTATTAAACAAAAAAGAATTATTGAGAAAAGACGCAATATGGTTCACTGAAAAGAGAAGCGATCAATCAACTCGTTTATTCTCAGTTACAGATTTCCCGAAATTTCGAAAAGAACTATCGTATTACAATTATTATAAATCAGGCAAATTTGGAGCAATACCAAATATTGACTAATTATGAGTAGAAAAAACGGAGATAGAAGGTTTAGACTAAAATACGCTGTGTTGGGGGATGGTATGACGGAGCAGTTCTACTTAAAGCATTTGAAAGATGTAAAAGGGTATAACTATGCAACACGCCCAAGTTTATTTAATAATATCGAAATATCACAAGCTCGTGATATTATTGATGAACTACTAAGGGGTGGAACAGATGGTATTGTTTACCTTACAGATTACGATACTATTGTAAATCAACATAGAAAAGCTGAATTTGACGAGTTAAAAAATAGGTATCAGGATATACCACAGGTATTGATTTGTGAAACGATGCCGAGTATTGAGTTCTGGTTTCTTTTGCATTATCAATATACAACTCAGTCGTTTCAAAATGCTACCGAAGCCTTAAATGCTTTGAAGAAGTATATGCCTAGTTTTGAGAAAAGAAAAGTTTGGCTAGCGAAATCACAGTGGGTTAACGAGCTTTGTGCAGATAATAAAATGGATACTGCTGTTGAAAATGCCATGGAATCTACTATGAGCAATTGTTCCTTATAAATGATAAGATAATTTATAGAGATCTTAATAGTATAGTTAATTATCTAGTTAGGAATAAGAAATAGGAATAATTAAATGTTGATCCTTTTTTTTAAGAGGTGGTTTTAACCTTAAATATACTTTCTAATGTAATTATTACCACATCTATTGTATATGTGGTAATAATTACTACATTTACTGATCTAAATTAAAGAGTTACGTATATGGATAAAAATAAGCATTTAGATAAGATTAGTGATGCAAATAGGGGTAAAGATTGCATTGCAATTGATGATGTACAGAAGTATTTTAGCTCTATTGGTATAGATATGGGTCGTTCTGCTGTTCGTACAAGGCTTTCTAGATGGAAAGAGAAAGGTCTTATATATCGCATTGCAAGAGGTAAATATAAAATTGCATCTAGTCATGAATTTATACAAGAATCTGATGCAATCATTCGTAAATGTGTTAAGCTTTTTGATAGTGAATATGATGATTTAGCATATAGCATTTGGAATACCAAGCTACTTAATTCATATATGAATCATATACCTATTAATTCATTTTATGTGTTTGAATGTGAAAAGGACATCATAGAATCCGTCTTTTATTTGTTTAAAGACAATGGTTTAAATGCCTTCTTAAAACCAAATCCTGAACTTATGAGTCAAAATGTAGTTTCTGATAAGAATAGCATTATAGTTAGGCCGCTGATAAGTCGCTCACCTTCAATTAAAGTAAAGAATATTCAGTTTGCTAGTCCCGAAAAGATATTGGTTGATTTGTTTTGTGATCAAGAAACCTTTTATATATATGGAGGAAGCGAAATGAATATGATATTTTTATCCATGTTTAGAAACTATACCATTAATTATTCTAAAATGATGAATTATGCTGAACGCAGAAAGAGGCATAAGGAACTTCTACGATTTATATCTGAGTATATAGAACCAAATTTTGAAAACATAATCTAATGATATTAGCAAAAAACATTTCAAGCAGAATGGGTAAATAGCCTACGCGAAAGTACATTTATGGGGAGTGATCCTGCTCTTATTGAGAAAATGATTTATGCGTTTTATTTATTAGAAAATCTCGTAAAACAGAATATTAATTTTGTTTTTAAAGGAGGTACAAGCCTTATACTAATTACTGGTGAAAGTGCTCGGTTTTCAACAGATATAGATGTTTCATCAGAGATTGATAGAGAAACATTAGAGGGCAAATTATCGAAGGTTATTGAATCATCAGAATTTACCAAATTTGAACTTGATGAGCGTAGGAGTTATAAAAAAGATGGTATTCCAAAAGCGCACTACTTTTTTGAATGTAAATCATCCTTCATCAAAAGGAAATAGTTTATTTTCAGTGTATTTTTGATTTGTAACAGACATAGAAAAGGAAATAAACTGTTTTGGATAGTTTCTAATATAATCCTCTTCATACTCGAAAACGTACTCTCCATCATTAGTTTCAGTTAATATACCTGCAAATATGTCTTTATATAAAATCTTAGCTTTTCTCATAATCAATATTGTTTGAATCAATACTTCTACTATCAATAGGAACCATCTCATGACCAAACATAGCCAAAACCTGATTTACACTATCTAGATTTAGATTAGTTTTTCCTTGTTCTATCTTCCTTATAACTGTTAATGCAATTCCCGACCTATTGGCAAACTCATCTAAATTAATTTCATTTATTAATAATGATTATTTAGCATTATGCTAATAACAAATGCTTATATCAAAAATGATATCATCTAATCTCACGAATTACACGAATATATTATCCGCTCGCGGATAATAATTAGTTAAATTCGATGTATCTAATCAGTGTAAATTGCCTTTATTATTACAATTATAGAGTACTACGTATATCACTGACCCTGAAAGGGTCAAATACGAATAACCATGGGCGGAGCCCCATGGTTAT
>QMPB01000210.1 GCA_003648395.1 Bacteroidota bacterium | reverse complement strand
TTGTTCTTCATCCTGATGATATGGAAGTAGGAACAGGTTATATTACTGATATGCGCCAAGGAGACGGTAGGTTAATCAAGGAAAATGGGGACCCTATCCTTACAAAATGGTATCAGTTTAAAATTCCTATTAATAGACCAAATAAAGTAGTAGGGAATATTCGTGACTTCAAATCTATTCGTTTTATGCGAATGTTCTTGAAAGAATTTGAAGAGCCAACTGTATTGCGTTTTGCAACTCTCGAATTGGTAAGAAGTGATTGGAGAAAATATGAATATAGCTTGCTAGCACCCGGTGAATTTGTTCCTAATGATCAACAGAGTGGAACTATTTTTGAAACAGCAGCAATTAATATCGAAGAGAATGGTAACAGAACACCAATTCCTTATGTATTACCTCCCGGTATTGATAGAGAAGTAAATATTGGGACTACTAACCTGCAAAGACAGAATGAACAGGCCATGCAGATATATACTTGTGGTTTGGTAGATGGTGATGCTCGTGCTGTATTTAAAACTACCGATTTTGACTTCCGAAGATATAAAAAACTTAAGATGTTTGTGCATGCAGAAAGAACTGCTAATGACCCAAGCCTTGAAGATAAAGATTTAAGCTTATTCCTACGATTAGGTTCCGATTTTACCGATAACTACTATGAATATGAAGTTCCTCTGCATTTAACAGAATGGGGTACTTCCGATCCTTATGCTATTTGGCCTGAGTCTAATAGTTTAGATATTATTTTGGAGAAATTGGTAGATGTGAAACTAAATAGGAATATTGCTGAACGTGAAAATAGTGAAGACGTAAGTCTTACGATCCCATATTCTGAAATGGACGGCGAAAACATCATAACTGTATTAGGAGCACCAAGTTTGAGTGATGTTAGAGCTATTATGATTGGTGTTAGGAATCCTAAAAAACAAGGTTTTAATGATGATGACGACGGTTTGCCTAAATGTGCCGAAGTATGGGTAAATGAGTTAAGAGTAACCGATTTTGATAATAAGTCGGCTTGGGCAGCAACAGCCAGAGCAAAAGTAGATTTAGCGGATTTTGGTAATGTGATAGTTTCGGGTGGTAGAAGTACAGCTGGTTTTGGTGGCTTAGAGAGTAAGATCAATGATAGGCAGCAAGAAGATATCACGAATTTTGATATTGCAACTAATCTTCAATTAGGCAAATTCTTCCCGGAAGAATGGGGAGTGAAAGTGCCTATGCATTTTGATTATTCGGAAACTAGAATGACACCAGAGTATAATCCATTAGATCCTGATATTAATTTTGACAAGGATTTAGATAGTTATGCCACTACTCGACAAAAAGACTCCGTGAAAGCTTTATCACAGGATTTGACTATTCGTAAGAACATCAACTTTATCAATGTGAGGAAAGACCGTACAGGTGCGGCCATGACCAAACAACATTTTTACGATATTGAGAATTTTGATGTGAGCTATAGCTACTCCGAAATATACCATCGTAATATTGATGTTCAATACCATTTAAAGAAAACCCATAGGGGAGGAATAGGTTATAATTTAGCCTTAAACCCTAAGGCTGTTACTCCTCTTAAGAAAGTGAAGTTTTTAAAGAGCAAGTCCTTAAGGATTATTAGAGATTTCAATTTCTATTATTTGCCAAAGCTTTTCTCCTTCCGCATGGATGTGAATAGAGAGTATACCGATAAATTGATGCGAAATAAGAGCAGAGGAGATATTCCTATGCGCTGGACTTGGGCTAAGAAATTTGATTGGAACAGGACTTATAACTTGAAATTTGATCTTTCGAAAAGTATAAAATTAGACTATTCTGCTCAAGCTAATGCTTTTATCGATGAGCCACAAGGAAGGATTGATAGAAGTAATAAAGAATTTATGAATGGTTATCGAGATAGTGTTTGGACCAGCGTATTTAATGGTGGTAGTATGAACCAGTTCGATCAATCTATTGGTTTAAATTGGGCTATTCCTATCAATAAAATTCCTTTATTAGACTGGATGACAGCCAATGCTCGATATCAGGGAGATTACCACTGGACTGCCAGCCCACAAAGCCTACAAGTGCGTTTGGGTAATACTATTGAAAACTCTAATACTGTTTCTTTAAATGGTAATTTAAGAATGGAGAAACTATATAATAAAGTGCCATACTTAAAGAAGTTAAATAGAGGAAGCAGAAAGCGAGGAAGGGGAAATAAAGGATCGGCTCGAAGAGGATCAACAGCTAAAAAAGATACCAAAGCAAAAGCAGACTCTACCAAGAAAGATCATAAAATAGCTAAGGCCATACTCGATAATACCTTGAAATTCTTGATGATGTGGAAGGATGGGTCTATTACCTATTCTCAAAGCAAAGGTAATTTAATGCCGGGCTTTTTCCCTGAACCTGGTGCTCTTGGAAATAACTGGACTCAAATGGCTCCCGGAATAGGATATGTTTTTGGTTGGGAGAACGATATTACTCGTTATGCCGATCATACCATGTGGCTTTCTACCGACTCAAGTATGAATACGCTGAACTTTAATAAGTATACGACGAACTTAAATGCTCGTGCCACTTTGGAACCTTTTAAAGATTTTAGAATAGAACTCACGGCAACTAGGACATATAGCTATACACGAGAAAGTCATTATAAGTATGATGATAATTTAGGAATGTTCCAAGAGTATACTCCTATGGAACGAGGTAGTTTTAGTATGTCTTTCTTTACTTTTGGTACTGCTTTTGACAAAATGGATGAGAATAATACAACTAAAACTTATGAGACCATGAAGTCGAATAGGATAAAAGTTGCTGATAGACTTGCTCGAGAAAATCCTTATTGGGATGGTGGTTATAATGACACTACGAGTTTCCCGAATGGTTATAGCTCCTCCTCACAAGATGTATTGCATGGTTCGTTTATTGCAGCTTATACCAATAGGAATGTGGAGAATATTCCATTGAATTATTTTCCTACTATTCCTTTTCCCAATTGGAGAGTTACCTATAAAGGATTGAGTAAGATTCCTGCGCTTCGTAAAATATTTAAAAATGTAACTATTACTCATAGTTACCGCTCAGCTTATAGCATAGGATCTTATGTAAGTAATGTTAATTTCGAAGATATTCGAGATATTGGCAGACCAAGTGCTATTAATGAGGCCGGTGACTTTGTGAATAGATATGATATGGCTTTATTGAGTATTTCTGAGCAGTTTAGTCCATTGATAAAGCTCGATATGACTTGGAATAATAGCTTGCTTACCAATCTTGAATTTAAGAAATCACGTAATCTCTCATTAAGTTTTGTGAATAATCAGCTGACAGAAGTAAGTAGTAATGAATATATCATTGGTGTAGGATATCGTATCAAAAATGTGAAGTTTTCTATTAAAACATTAGGAAGCAAAGGCAAGAAAAAGCAAATGAATTCTGATATCAATGTGAAAGTGGATTTTTCTATCAGGGATAATAAAACGGTATTACGTAGATTAGATCAGGATATTGACCAAATTAGCTCCGGACAAAGAGTTACCTCTATTAATTTTTCGGCTGATTATATGGTAAGTCAAAAATTTACTATCCGATTGTATTACGATCAAATCATGAATAAACCTCATGTAGCCAGTCAATATCCTAACTCAACCACAAGTGGAGGTATTAGTTTACGATTTACTTTAACTCAGTAATTTCTTTTAAAACTAAATTTGATGGATAATTTTGAAAAGGATTATGAAGATTTGCCTCTCTATAAAAAAGCAGAAGAAATATATAATATAGTTAGAGAAATAGCTGCTTTAGTACCCGAAGAAGATGAGCAATTGCAATTTATGGTCAGCCAAATGTTGACTGATGCAATGATTATTCCTGCAAAAATTGCCGGTGCAGAAGGAGGAGACATATATTCAATAAGAATGGAGAATGCAGCTATTATTCGTAAAGCAGCAAATGATTTATTAGTTGTGGAGCATAGCTTTAAAATGTTTGGTTTTGAATATGTAGAGTATTTTTATTTGGTAAGAGATAGAATTGAGGAGTTCAGGCTCTTGTTTATTGAATGGGTTGAGAGTTTTGATAAGTGGAATTATATAATAGATCGTTGGGGATTGTTCAATCCTCCGGGAGTGGGGCCTCATGACCATGATCCAGATGACGATATTCCATGGGATAGATCAGAATTAGATGATTAACGCAACCATTTCAACTGTTAGTCTGTCTATTTATTGTTGGTTATTTTCACATTATAAATCTTTCACCCATGAAAAAAATATCTCCTTTTTATTACTGGGCTTTAATCATTCTTCTCACTGTAATTGCATTACAAATAAATGCACAAACAAAATCCATATTGGACGAAGCAGTTCCCGAAAATTTCTATGTTATTCCTGCAGGCTTTGCCACTTGGGATGCGATTGAGAATGATGATTTTCAATTTTATAAAATATGGTTAAACAGTACTTTTATTGCCGATGTGGATACCAATTTCTTTCAATATAATGAGGAAGAATTAATTAGTGGAGAAACATATATAGCCGAAGTACAGGCCTTGTATAATAGTGGCGTATCTGATAAAGTTAATTTTGAATTCGTTTATTTGCCTTGCGATAGTTTTCCGAACCATACAATGGTGGATGCTTATAACTTAGAGGGATTTGACGAAGTATTGATAACATGGTCAGATTATCCACAACCGGAGTTAATAGAGATCAATCAAGGTTATGGTGAAGGTGTAAACGGTCAATATCAAAGTTTTAATTATGGGTATGGTGTTGTTTTCAACTTAGCAGGATATCCTGATGCGGTAATCCATTCTGCAAACTTTTACCATAAATCATGGGGTAATCTTGGAACTTGGGATTACAAAATTCACATCATTGATTGGGTAAATAAGCAAACTATTGCAATTATAGGCCCTTATCAAACAACTGATAATGATACTTGGGAAAACGATATTGAATTGGGGGATATAGGTGTTGAAGGAATAACGGAGATAGGGATTTTTATGGAGCCTATGGGCAATGTTTCAGATGATGCCTATCCTTGTATAGCAGGAGACAATTTTGATGACCCCCAAGGTTCTACCATTGTTAATTTATCTAACCTTCAGGATTATAGTTCATCAACAATTGGGAATTTTTTACTGTCCATAGATATTTACACTTATAATGGTAAAAATAGAGAAACAATAAGACTTGGAACAAATATCTATATAGACGATTCTATTATTGCCTTTGTTCCCGAACCTGATACCTTTTATATTATTGAAGAAGCACCACAATATGGGTTTTGGGATTTATGTATCACTTCTGTATATTCAAATGATGAGGGAAATCATAATTGGAATTCTTGCTATGGTGACTTATGTATAAATGATATAGGAATCCCTTGGCCATGCTTAGCCCCTGAAAATCTTGAAGCAGATTACAATTATAATAACGGAGTATTTACTGTTCACCTTTATTGGGATGCACCCCAAAACAATCCTCAAGAAATACTAGGATATAATATTATTAGAGATGGTTCGGTAGTTTATGATACGCTCATACAAAACACTTCATATGTTGATAACATATCTTATGGGTATTATTGCTATCACGTTGTTTCGGTATATTCTGAGTGTATATCGGAGGAATCAAATGAGACTTGTATCTTCCCTTGGGCTGTGAATAATATCGATACAAAAGTATCGGTCTTTCCAAACCCAACAAAGGATAATATAAGAGTAAATTCCAAATCTACTATATCCGGAATAAAAATATACAATCGCTTGGGCGTACTCTGTAAATCAATAGATCAAATCCATACTTTGGAGTATATGCTAGATGTTAGCAATTTAGAAACTGGGGTTTATATATTGGAGATAGGAACCAAAACAGACACTCAAAAGACAAAAATTATTATTCAATAAAACTTGAGAATTAATGCGGTTTATTGTTGGTCATATTTCCTTACTTTTGCCTCAATGAAATATGTGTTTAGAATAATATTTAGTTTTTCACTCCTCTTACCTATTTTTGCTTGGGCACAACCGGCAAACTATTGGTCGAATAGTTTTAATACCGAAGCCTCCTTGCTTTCGGGTGCGGTTGTTGGAGGAGGAGCTGAAATAACAGCCATATTTTATAATCCTGCCGGAATATCCGATATTAATGAATCTCGTTTCGATTTAAATGCCAGTTTGTTTTATTTAGAAAGCAAAAACTATAAAAATCCTCTAGGTGATGGAACGCATATGGATAACTGGTCTTTTAAGGTATTTCCGCGTTTTACATCCTATGTTTATCAATCAAAGAAATATGATAATTTGACTTATCAATTTGCTATTTTTAACAGGAATAGTGCTAATACAATTATTTATAATAGAGTTGTTGATGATAATACTGATTTGATATATCATAATCTTAAAGAGCAATACACAGGTCTTTTCGATTTAAGTAGCCAGTATGATGATTATTGGGGGAGTGTAGGAATATCAAAACGTATCAATGATAAATGGTCGGTTGGGGCTTCTGCAAGTATTAGTATTCAGTCATTAAGTTACTTTCGTTCCGCCGAGGCTAATGTAATACCTTTAAACTGGAATACAGGTGATAGTATTACTCTCATTTCAAGTACTTGGAAAAGCTATGAAAAAATAAGGGCTTATAACTGGCGTCTTATTGGGAAAATAGGATTTCGTTATAGAAACGAAAACTGGAGCCTTGGTCTTAATGTGACTATTCCTTCTATCAGAATATTTGGAGATGCTGATGTAAATAAAACCATCAGTCAATCAAATATTTTTTATGGTCATGAAAAAATACCGGATTATTATAATAATGAATATCCTCAATTTATTTACTTTAAAATGCAGGACCCATTATCTGTTGCAGTAGGATGGCGATATAAAAATAAACATAAAGCAGGAGAGTATTACGTAACTTTAGAATATTTTGCTGCAATTCAGGAATATTTAAGTATTGACCCCAGTAAAGTAACTATTGAGGACGGGACTGCCGGTAGTGTTTTTTCTTCATATAGTTTTGGGAATAGAGCTATTTTCAATATTGCTTTGGGTTATAAAATCATGTTAAAGAATCACTTAGGCTTTTTGGTTGGTTTTCGTACCGACTTCAATCCATATATTATGGGCTATAATGAGAAATATTGGGAAACCAATAGTTACGAAGCATTAAATATTGATTTATACCACTTAACAAGTGGAGTAAAATTCAATTATAAAAAATCTAGTTTTATTGTTGGTTTACAATATAGTTTGGGATATAAGGCGAATCAAGAGGAATTCATTAATTTTTCAAATCCTGTAAGCTATAATCCTGAAACAGAACTTGCGCTACAGGGAGAAAGAAGTAATACTATGTCGTATTTTTATACTTCTCTGGGTTTCTACCTCGGTTTTTCTATTGCGTTTTAGTGGTTT
>QMPB01000209.1 GCA_003648395.1 Bacteroidota bacterium | reverse complement strand
CTACGGGTGAAAATACGTGGCTACAATGATAACAGAAAATAGATATTAACTGATAATATAATTTTAAAATTTCAAAAATAAAGAGTATTGGTATGATTGTATATTACGAACCATGAAAGGGTGCTATATATATAGCTACGGGTGAAAATACGTGGCTACAATGATAACAGAAAATAGATTTTAACTGATAATATAATTTTAAATTTCAAAAATAAAGAGTATTGGTATGATTGTATATTACGAACCCTGAAAGGGTGCTATATATGTAGCTACGGGTGAAAATACGTGGCTACAATGATAACAGAAAATAGATTTTAACTGATAATATAATTTTAAAATTTCAAAAATAAAGAGTATTGGTATGATTGTTTATTACGAACCCTGAAAGGGTGCTATATATGTAGCTACGGGTGAAAACCCGTAGCTACAATGATAACAGAAAATAGATTTTGGCATGAGTTTTTGGGACAAAAACCATGACAAAATCATTAAAAAAACATAGATTAAATATAATTTTGTCATGTACAATGGTTATTGATTTATTTTAATTAAGTCTTTACTACTTTGCGAAAGACAAAAGTTTAAAGAAGCATTTATTATGATTGAAACAATTTTAAATAAGGAACAGTTTAGCAAAGAAGACATAATTTATCTTTTGAATACTGACAAAATAGAAGCTGTAGAGCTTTACAAAAAAGCAGCAGAAGTAAAAAGAGAAACTGTTGGTGATTTGGTGTATTTTCGAGGACTTATTGAGTTCTCAAATATATGTGAGAAAGACTGCTTTTATTGTGGCATTAGAAGTTCAAATAAGAATTTTTCTCGCTATAATCTAAGTGACAAAGAGATACTAGAAGCAGCAGAATTTGCATATAAAGAGAATTATGCGTCTGTGGTTCTTCAGTCAGGAGAACTTAAGAGTGAGATTTTTACTGCAAGAATAGAGGCTTTGCTCAAAAAGATTAAAGCTTTGTCGAATGGAGAATTGGGTATTACAATATCTCTTGGAGAGCAGTCTGTAGAAACTTATCAGCGTTGGTTTGATGCAGGAGCACATCGCTATCTTTTAAGGATAGAATCAACAGATCCTGAGCACTATTATAAGTTACATCCTATTACCGATAAGCATAATTTTGAAGAAAGAATAGAGTGCTTAAAAGTATTGAAAGATATTGGTTATCAAACAGGAACAGGTGTAATGATAGCTTCTCCATTTCAAACCATTGAAAATCTTGCCGATGATCTGCTTTTTATGAAAAAAATAGATATTGATATGTGTGGTATGGGGCCTTATGTTGAGCATCAGGATACTCCTTTGTATTTGTTTAAGGATAATCTTTTGCCTAAAAGAGAACGCTTTGTTCTAGCTCTAAAAATGATTGCAATTCTAAGAATTATGATGCCTGACATTAATATTGCTGCTGCTACAGCACTTCAATCTATCGACCCAATTGGTCGAGAAAAAGCTCTGAAAGTTGGTGCAAATATTATGATGCCAAATATTACTCCAGGACAATTTCGTGATGATTATAGCTTATATGAAGACAAACCTTGCACCGACGAAGAAGCCTCAGATTGTAAAAATTGTCTTGAAATGAGAATTAAAATGGCTGGTAGTGAAATTGGTTATGGCAGATGGGGCGATAGTTTGCATTTTAAGAGAAGAAGTACACAAAAAGGACATACATAGCAGTTTTTTATATATAAAAAGTATTTCTGATAAGAAAATTTAATAATGAAATAATAGTTCAGAAAGACCTCGTAAGTGTTGGTAAAATAGATGATTATAATCTTTTAATAATCAAAATTTTGTATCTTAATGGTTTTGCTTGCCTGCATCGGCAGATAGGCGAGAGGTAAAATTCTATTGAAGTATTCTAATAGTCATTATCTAAGAAAAACTGAAGAGTTTTGGTTTCTAGATAATCCTTAAATTGAGCTGTCATATCATTTATTATTGTACCAAGCAAACACTTTTTAAAAGGGCAATAATTATATCCCATAGGACAATCATATTCTGGCATTTTTCCTTCTATAGCTTCGTAAATATCTAATAGACTTATTTCCTCAGGTTTTTTTTGTAGATAAAAACCACCAGAAGGTCCTCTATTACTTCCAACCATTCCAACTTTATTCAATCTCTGCATTACTTTTGCAACATGGTGTTTCGAAAAGCTAAACTCCTCAGAAATCATGATAACATTGGTCATTTTACCCTTTTTAGCAATAAATACCATACTATGAATTGCTATACTTGCAGCTTCTGATAAATTAAAAATTTTATTCGGCATAATTAATAATGTGTGCTTGTGTTATTTGTGAAAAATAAAAAAAAGTTATTCAACGTAATTTTTTATGTTACCCAAATAATCTAAATTTCCACAAAAATATATAAATAAATGACTGTATTATTTATAATCAGAATAAATAAGCACCGAATAACTTAAATACATTAATTAACACCTATAACTATTAATGTTTACAGTGTTTTAAGCTTGAATTATTATTAATATTAAATACTATTATTACGGCTAGTTTTAGATGTAAAAAGCTACTAATAAGACTAAAAAATAATTATTTTTTTACATACATAATAATCATGTAAAATATATATCTTCGCTTAAAACTAATAAGTATGAGTCTAAAAGTTTATAAGTCATCTGCTGGTTCAGGAAAAACAAGCACATTAGTAATTGAATACCTAAGTCTTGCATTAGTAAATCCATTTCAATTTCGCCAAATTATTGCCCTTACTTTTACCCAAAAAGCAACTAATGAGATGAAAAGTAGGCTAATAAATAATTTGGTAAAACTTAAAAATATGGATACTAGCAAGCCCGATAGTGATATTGCATATATTGTTAGCGATTTAATGAAAAATACTGGATTTGATGTAAATAAAATAAAAGCACAAAGTAAAATACTCTTAAGTAATATTCTACATCAATATGGCGATTTTGGCTTTAATACTATTGATAGTTTTGTGGTTAAAATTGTTAGAAGTTTTGCTCATAACCTTCAATTAGCAGCTAATTTTGAAATAGAACTTGATAGCGAAATCATTATTGAACAAGCTATTGAAGAGCTTTATGAAGAAGTAGGTAAGAATGATCAGTTAACTAAATTCTTGCTCGACTACACCATGGAGAAGATGGAAGAAGGAAGAAGTGTCAATATTGATATTCAACTTTCGGAACTTGCTAAGCTAATATTCGACTCAAAACATTATCAAAATATTGATTTACTCAAAGATATTCCTATTGAGAGCTTTTCTAAAGTAAAATCAATTCTTCAAAAACAATTAAGAAGTTACAATGAAAAATTAAAAGGTTTTGGAGCAGAAGGAATTAATTGCATTGAAGAACATGGACTTGAAGAGAAGGACTGCTCTGGCTCATGGTTGTATAAATATTTTCATAAATTATACTCAAATCACAAACACACCTATGATATTAACGAATTAGAGAATAAGACATTCGTTGAAAAGGTTGATAATAATAAGGATTGGTATGCAAAGAAGCAAACTATTTCCATAAAAGACACTATAGATTCTGCAAAACCAAGTTTATTGAAGATTATTAACGATGCTAGATTATATTATAAAAAACAAATGCCATTATATAATGCTCATAAGCTTATTCTAAATAAAATATCACCTCTTGCATTAATTCATCAATTGAAACAAATAATAGATACTTATAGCATTGATAATGATATTATCCATATTTCTGAAATAAATAGAAAAATATCGGAAGTAGTAAATGAACAACAAGCTCCTTTTATTTATGAGAAAATTGGACAAAAATATAATCATTATTTAATTGATGAGTTTCAAGATACCTCAGTAATTCAATGGAATAATTTATTACCATTATTAGAGAATAGCTTGGCATCTTCTTATACTAATTTGTTAGTTGGCGATGCAAAACAAGCAATATATAGATGGAGAGATGGTGAAGTAGAACAATTTGTAAATCTGCCAAAACTTGCCAATTCTAATATTTCTTTGCTTAACAAACAACGAGAAGCTCTTTTGGAAAGAAATTACCAGCAATTTGTATTAAACGTAAATTATAGAAGTAAAGAAACAATAGTGAATTTTAATAATAAATTCTATAAAGACCTTTTAAGTCACGAATCTGATTATGTTAATAATATATTTGAAGAGCATTTGCAAGAACCCAATAAAGTTTTTAATGAAGGATATGTTAAACTAACACATCTATCATCTGAAAAAGATAATATTGATGATTTATTGTTTGAAAATATTCTTAGTGAGATAACCCAACTTAAAGACCGGAATTATAAGCTTGGTGATATTTGCATCTTGGCTAGAAATAAAAAGCCTTTAACTAAAATAGCAGACTATCTATTAAATAAAGGAGTAAAAGTTGTTAGTTCGGAGGCTCTTTATTTACATAATTCTAAAATAGTAAATCTTATTATTAGTTTTATGAAATTAGTAATAGGAAAAGATATTATTAATAATCAATATTCTATTCTAAACTATTTCAAAATTAAGCAAGACACTATAATTGATAGTTCAATTGGATTTGACTCTAAGCTTAAAAACATTGGATACAATATTGATATCGATAATGGTATTAGTTTTTCTGCATATGAATTTACAGAGTATATTATTAAGGTGTTAAATCTTAATATTGCTAGTAATCCATTCATATATAATTTTTTTGACCACTTATTAGAACAGAATAAAAAAGGGAAAGGTAGTATCGCTCAATTTCTTGATTTCTGGGAAAATAACTATTCTAAGCTTGTTATAGATACTGCTAGTGATAGTGATTCAGTTCAATTGTTGACAATCCATAAAGCAAAAGGTTTAGAATTTCCTATTGTAATGTTTCCACTTATTGGTTTCAATTTCGATTTAGATAAAAGAGATTCAATATGGCAAGAAGCTGATGAAACTATAAAGCCAATTATGCCTAAAGTGTTAATTAGTACAGAAAAAACTGGATTAAATAGTATATATAAAGAAGGTTTAAAAGAAGAAGAAAACAAAAAGAGATTAGATGATTTAAATCTATTATATGTTGCAACTACTCGTCCTGTTAGTGAATTATATATATTCTTTAGTAATAAAGATAAGATTTCAGAGGGAATATGGAATAATACAAATAGTATTGTATGGTCAGAGAATAGAGAAACAAGTAAAGGTGATTCATTTTTAAGCATTGGTAAGCCAACTATAAAAACTATTAATGAACATAAAGAATCTTCTAGTATTAGTATCAATAAGTTTATTCACAATTCTTGGAAAGAAAAAACGAAATTAAAAGTAGACACCTTAAATAATAAGAAGAAGTTCAAAGAAAAGGGGATTCAGCTTCATAATTTATTATCTAAAGTAGACTCTTCTACTAAAATTGATGAATTAATAGAAAATGAAATAAAACTAAAAAATTTGAGTATTGAATATATTGAAGAATTTGTAGAAATAATAAATCAGTTGTTGAAATCTAAAGATACTAGATATCTTTTTGAGGCAAAGAATAGTTTTATTTCTGAAAAAGATATAATAATTAACCAATTTGAAACAATCAGACCTGATAAGATAATTATGATTAATAATAAATATACAATTATTGATTATAAATATTCTAATTACTCTGAGATTTCGACTTCAGAAAAAGAGAAACACCTTAAACAAATAGGCAATTATATTAATGTTTTAAATACAATGCAATCAGCAAAAATTGAGGGTATATTGCTTTATTTGCATAAAAGAATTGATATAATACGAATTTAAGAACCTATTTTCAATAAAGAATGCAAGTTCAATATTAAATAAATGGTAAATTATTTCTATTTATTATCTATTATGAATAAAGATTACTCTTAGTATATCTAATGGTATATCAGAATAATAGCTTCGTTTTCTAGTCTGGAATAAATAATTGTTATATTTTTTTAAAGTTTTTTATCAAAATTTAAGATTTTCTTTTTAACTTGCGATGTTTTATTACAAATATCTAAAAATACTAAAATAAGTAAACAGGGTATTATAACAAAGCACAGAATTACAAACCAAATTAATTATAAATTTTTATTACTAACAAAACTTTAGTTGTTATGCGAAAAATTACTTTTTTAATTGCATTCTTCTTTTTAGCAGGAATGCAAATTGTTCAAGCACAAACAAAAGTTGTTAGCGGTAAGATTAGCAGTGCCGAAGACGGCGGTGCTATACCGGGAGCAACAGTTGTTGTAAAAGGAACCACCATTGGAACAACCAGTGGAATGGATGGTACCTACAAAATTTCCTATGATGGAGCTAAATACAATACTCTTGTATTTTCTTTTATGGGAATGGCCACTCAAGAGATTGAGGTTGGGGCAAAAACTAGTATTGATGTAAACATGGCGCCAAGCATAACCGAGCTAGAAGGTGCTGTTATTACGGCTCTAGGTATTTCTAGAGAAAAGAAATCTTTGGGTTATTCGACCCAAGAAGTTAGTGGAGATGATATTAACGTTGTTAAGAATGAGAACTTCGTTAATTCTATCTCAGGTAAAGTATCCGGTGTGCAAGTAAAAGCCAACAATAACTTTGGTGGCTCTACTAACATTATTATTCGTGGTACTACATCTTTAACAGGAGACAACCAAGCTTTGTTTGTGATTGACGGTGTACCTGTTAATAATACCAATACTAATAGTTCTACTCAACGTCAAGGAGGAAGTGGTTATGACTTCGGTTCTGCTGTTTCTGACATTAACTCTGATGATATTGAGTCTATCAACGTACTTAAGGGTGCGGCTGCAACAGCTCTTTATGGTTCTCGTGCTGCAAATGGTGTTATCATTATTACTACCAAAAAAGGTAATAAGTCTGTAAAAGGAGGAGCTAATGCTATTGGCATTACTATTTCTTCTAGTTATACTGTAGGTATAATTGACAAATCAACTTTCCCTAAGTATCAAACTGGTTATGGTGCTGGTTATGGCCCTTATTATAGTGGTGGTGATCATCCAGGTTTATTCGAGTATGATTATGATGGTGATGGAAATGATGACCTATTAGTTCCAACTACTGAGGATGCTTCTTACGGAGAACAATTTGACCCTAGTTTGATGGTTTACCAATGGACATCTTTTGTTCCTGAAAGTGAAAATTATGGTAAAAAAACACCTTGGACTGTTGGAGCAAATGGCCCTATCACTTTCTTTAATAATTCAAATACATTAAAAAATAGTGTAGCTGTTAATGGTGGAACTGAAAAAAGCTCTTACCGTGCATCTTATACTAATACATACCAAACTGGTATTATGCCTAATTCTGAGTTAAAAAGAAATAACTTAGGTTTTAATGCTTCTCATACTTTTGCTAAAGGATTAGATGTTTCTGCTTCAGTAAACTATGCAAATACTAATACTACAGGTCGTAACTCTTCAGGTTATTCTAATAAT
>QMPB01000208.1 GCA_003648395.1 Bacteroidota bacterium | reverse complement strand
TGTTTTGAATATAGAAGCAGCTGTATAAATGAGAAGAATAAAGCTAAGGCTCATTCCCATTAGTATAGAATATACCCCAAATACTAATACCAGAGCAGTATATGATAGTTTGTTATAACCTAAACTCATTAATAGAACAAGACCAAAAGGAGCGATTGTTACCGCCCAGCCAAGAGTAGAAAACCCGCCATTTTCGTTTACCAATAATGAAATAAGTTCCATATCAGTGCCGAAATAGTAAGCCGTAAGTGCAGTTAAACCTAATGCTATTCCCATCCATGAAAATACATTTGATATAAAATTCTTTGCAATTTCACCTTGAAAATCTCGTGATTGAGTTGCTTGAAATGTGTTGTTCAATATATTCATGCTTATTTTGTTAAGTTCTTTACTATTTAAAAAATTTCAGAATGCAAAAATAATGATTTATTATGCTGATAATCTCTTAAAGTGTTAATGTTCTGAAAAAATAATTTACGATAGTTTAGAACTAATTAAATGAAGAAATTCTTCTCTGGTTTTACTGTCATTTAAGAATGCACCAGTAAAATCAGAAGTTGTGGTAACAGAGCTTTGTTTCTCAATACCACGCATAGCCATGCAAAGGTGTTTGGCTTCAATAACAACAGCTACACCAAGCGGATTTAATGCATCTTGAATAGCATCTTTTATCTGAGTAGTAAGTCTTTCTTGTATTTGTAATCTACGTGCAAAAACTTCCACAACTCTAGCTACTTTGCTAAGGCCCATTATTTTACCATTAGGAATATAAGCTACGTGGGCTTTGCCAATAAAAGGGATCATATGATGCTCGCACATTGAGTAAAGCTCAATGTCCTTTACCAAAACCATTTGCTTGTAATTATCGGTAAATGTGGCTGATTGAATTATCTCTTTAGCATTTGCATTATAGCCTTGTGTTAGAAATTGCATTGCTTTTGCAACACGAACTGGTGTATCCAATAAGCCTTCTCTATCAATATCTTCGCCTAAAAGATCTAAAATTTCTTTATAATGAAAAGCTAGTTTCTCAGTAGTTTCTTCGTCAAATTGGTCGTTACGTTTATAACCTTTACTTTTGTTCATTATTACTAAATTAATATATTGTAAATTGTTTTATAATTTGTAATTATTTCATTATTAGCTTAATGATTGTCTAATAATTATAAAATAGCGATTTTGCGAGAAATAAATTTACAACATTATATAATAACCGCTGCAAAGGTATAGTAATTAGTTGTTAATTAGTAGTAGTTTCTTGATTTAAAACATATAACGAAATGAGATTTTTGTTAATTTTTAGTTTCTTTTTTATATCATTTATTAATAATAATGCTAATGCAACGAACTATGAAAATATTCCAGCCTTTAGAGAAGTTATTTGGGGTATTACTCATCCATTTATTGTATTAAAAGTTAAGAGATTAACAAAGAGGAGTATGATTGTTACAGACAGTTTAGGGAAAGATAAGATTTTATTTGATAAGTCTGGTGGTAATTTGGATGCTTTTAAACATAGTTATTGGATGGCGAGCTTATCTCAAAATATTAAAGAAAAGAAGGCTAGGAAAATTGGAATTATACACGAGAAAGTCAATTACAGACAGTATAAAAGAGCTTTAAGAAAAGGAAAATGCGTTCAAGATTCTACAGCTTCCTTAATGGATTTAAAGAATAATGATGTTGGAATATTAATTGGTTTAGAGAATAAGAAAATTCAGGAATCAGAACTTATTAAATTGGTTATATTTGCTGTTGAGAGTGGTAAATTATTTATTGTGAGTAAAGATGAGAAAGGAAATTATCTTGATTGTAATGGAGAAATTATTATCAATACTGAATGTAGATGGAATAAAGGACGATGTTTGATGAAATCTGGAGGGCGTTAGTAGGGAACACGAATGACACAGATTGGAGGGATTGGAACGGATCTTTTTGTTCGCTTCGCTCACAATTTGACTGTCCACTAATTTCCACGAATTAAGCTAATTAAGCTAATTATTTATTCGTGCATTCGTGGCTAATATAATCATAATGAGCGCAGCGAATTATAATCAACGAAAATTAGCGGATCACCATTAATGAGCGCAGCGAATTATAATCTGTGAAAATCAGCAAAATCAGTGTTATCCGTGTTTCGTAAAATAATAAATATAAAATAATAAATATAAAATAGTAAATAATAAATATAAAATGACAACTCTATTAATAATACTTGGAATAATTTTTCTAATAATTGGAATTGTTGGCTGCATAATTCCAGGTTTGCCTGGTCCTCCTTTGGCTTATATTGCCTTAATTTTATTGCAGTTTACCGAAAGCACTCCTTTTACCTCTAACTTTATGCTGATATGGGCGAGTATAGTTATACTTTTTACTTTACTAGATTATTATGTGCCAGTATGGGGAACTCAGAAGTTTGGTGGTAGCAAATATGGAATGTGGGGAAGTATTATTGGTCTTGTTTTAGGTTTATCCATGGGACCACTTGGAATTATTCTTGGACCTTTCTTTGGTGCTTTTATCGGAGAATTAATAGGAGGGGAGAATGCTGATAATGCCCTCAGAGCTGGTTTTGGTGCTTTCCTTGGTTTTGTTGCTGGAACGATTATGAAGCTTGGTGTTACTATTATGATAGTTTATTATTTTGTGGTGGAGGCTTGGGGGATGTATTTCTAGAATACTATAATTTTGAACCACATAAGGCACATAAGGGAACATAGAAAGTATTGTTCGCTTCGCTCACAATCGGACTGTCCACTAATTTCTACAAATTAAGCTAATTATTCATTCGTGCATTCGTGGCTAATATTATTATTCATTCGTGCATTCGTGGCTAATATAATCATAATGAGCGCAGCGAATTATCATCAGTGATAATCTGCTAAATCAGTGTCATCAGTGTTCTATTTGTCATCAGTATTCTAAAACCCCATTCCATTAGGTCCAACCCCAACCACCAATCTACTTTTTACATTTCCACTCTCATCCATTATTATCATTTTGCCGGAAGAAGAAAAATCAGGAGACAAAAAGCCGTAAATAAGTCCTTCTGCTGTGCTTAATCCATAAAAACTTTCATTGGAAATAGGATTTGTATTCAAGGTTTTTGAATTCAAATCAAAGCTATAAATCCCATTAAATCCATAACCTCCACCAATAAATATGGTTTTCTTATCTTCGCTTAAAGCAAAGTGTGAAGGATGTTGTTCATTAAATAAAATATACTCTTGCTCTTTCTCAAAATCACTATTCAAAAGAACCAATTTACTGGCACTATGCCCAATAATATTCCAAGCATCATCGTAAAGTATTTTTCCTTTGCACAGAACCCATATCTGATTATCAACTTCCATAATGTCCATGGGGATATCACCAATAACTTCATTTTTAATAAGTTGGTTGGTGTTTATGTCGATAATACTAATAGTGCTGTCCTCAGTGAAACCACCACCATTGCAAACTATCAGTTTATCGTCAGAAATTAGCAGTTTCTCAGGACCTGTACCTGTTTCTACGGAGTCTATTATTGTGAGGTTTTGAGTATCTATTATTTTTATTTGTCCTCCATTTCCCCAAGATGAAATATAGCCCTTATTATTTTCAGCAACCATATATCTCGGTAAAGATAGGTTGCTTATTACTCCCAATTCTTCTATGCTTTCAGCTTTTGCGACTTCTACTTTAGAAGAAGCATTTACCATCATAAAGAGTTTGCCGTTATATATATAAGTTGATTGAAGTACATCACCAATACTACGATTATTAGTATTTTTAAAGGCTTTATTAATCAATTTTTTATCTTCAGGATAGTACAAACTCAATGAAGCATTGCCATAACCATAAGCTCCCTCATTGGAAATATAATATGCTATTTTATCCTTTGGTAGTTCCTCCTCCTTTGGCTTATCTTTTTCACAAGCCCAAAAGCTAAGTAGTGTTATTAATATTATTATTGGTTTCTTCATATTACCTATTTATGGAATACAGATGACACAGATTTTGTAGATTATCACTGATTTTATCTGTGTAAATCCATTGAATCTGTGTTATCCGTGTTCTTTCTTAAATCCATATTCTCAAACTAAACTCAAAATTCCTCCTTGGCATAGCATACATTGGCATCGACTGATATACAGTACCCCAAATATTATTAAATCTAAATCCTATTGTAAATTTCTTATCCATAACCTCTTTGCTGTAATTTAGAATAATATTCCCTAGACTATAATTTTTAAGCCATTCGGTATTATCTGCTGTGGTAAATCTTTTTCCAATAAACTCTTGCAAATATTCTAATTCTATACTTTTATAACTCATTTTATATGCAATATTTCCATTGTGAATGGGAGTAAGTATAAGCTGTTTGCTAAGAATGTCATCGCTTTCACTATTGTTTTTCTTTTCAATGGTAGAAAGGGTGTAATTATAATTTCCTTTTAAACTAAAATTCCAGTTTTTAATATTCAAACCATATTCAATATTGGTTTCAATACCCCTTGCCCAAACTTCCTTATTATTGGTAGGCTGCCAAATGCCAAGTACAGGAACCCATTGAATTTGATTAGTGTATATTGTGTTGAAAGCATTAAAACCAATTCTAAAGTTACTCTTATTAATAGCTTTTATATAAGCTAACTCAATAACTTCCCCAAAAGAAGATTCATCTTTCAAATTTGGATTTCCCATTGCCATTCCATCTATCCAATATAAATCATTGAAAGTTGGTATCCTATAGTTTTTTGCAAGTTGTAAATGTGTGCTAAGTCCTTTAATATCAATAATATTAGCACTTAAGGTGTAGGTTAGGGGAGTGAATCTATTTTCTACAAACTCTTCTCTCAAACTAATATCAAAATTAAGTTTCTTTAGTGGTTTCCATTTATATGAGCTGAAAACAGCTATTCTATTTCGCTGAGTATTATCAAGGTAACTATCAGAGTACCCTTTTTCAAAAGTATTATTAAGTCCTATTTGTAGTTTGTCTTTTTTACGAAGATTAAGATTATATTCAGCCTCAGAAATATTGCTAAAACTTCTGTGCTTAGCAATTAGGTTAATTTCTTTGTCAGAATATATTAAGGTTGAAAATAGGCTTGCATTTCTAATTTTGAAATTAGATTTACCTTTCAAATACATCCAATCTACAATAGCTCTCAATGACTCATTATCAGTATGTTTCTCTGATGATAAAGAGCTCATTTGTGGAGGTAAGTTCTGAGAATTTTTCTGCCACCATACTGATGTATTCAGTTTCTGCTGCTTATTTATTATTAAAGAATTCTCTTGCAGAAGTCCAAATTGTTGGTATTGAGCATTAGTTTGCTCTTGAATTGGTGTACCAAATTGCTCGGTATTCTCAAAAGGGAAATTATTCTGAGCTTCTTTGTAATATACTTTTAGACTACTTGTAAATTTAGATTTGGATAAATTAATTCCCATACCACCTTGATATTGTCCAAAACTGCCAATTCCAGTATAGAAAGTGCTATTCAAGCCTTTGTTGAATTCTTGATTACTTTTCAGGTGAATGCTGCCACCTATAGCACCACTACCAAATAATGCGCTGCTACCTCCTTTTTGAATATTTATGTTATCAATGAGAAAAACAGGAAATAAACTAAGATTAACACCCCCGTTTAATGGGTCTTGCAAATTTATTCCATTCCAAAGCACTGCTGTATGACTGGAATTACTGCCACGCATTCCAATATTGCTCATACCATTATAGCCATAGGTTTTAATGTTTGTTCCGCTATAATCACGTAGAATCTGATCTAAGTTTTCGCTGGATTTGGTAGAAAGTATTTCTTTATCTAATTTAATGGTAGAAAGCTTGCTGGTAAAATTCATTTTGCCAGCAACAACGTCTACACCAACAATATTTGTAAGTGTATCAGACCCCTCTTGAGCAAAAATATTTGCAAAAGAAAATAGCATTAGCCAAATAAATATTAAAACTCGCATTTACATTATTTGTTCTGCGACAATGGTAAAATTCTTTTGAATCGAAATTAATAAATTCTATGCTTTTTCACCGAAAGCCTTGTTGTGGCTATAAGAAAACTATAACAAATAATTTCTTAGTAGCACTTATTATTCTATTTCTGTTTTGGTAAATAAATATAGTCAAGATTAAGGCGGACGATGAACTATAATCAGGAGTTTACTAAGGTAAACGACTGTATTGTAGTTTAAGGACAACACAAATATTGGCAATATTTATAACCAAAAATGGTAGGTCTTCTGACTTACTCCTAAACTAATATCGCCTTCCCATTGGTTTTCTGAGATTCCAAAAGTGGCTATTGATATTAGCGTGATGAGCTTACAGCAGCGGGAACTGTTTAGGATTCTCACCTAATTCCCTTTTAATTCATTACGAAACCATTGCGGCAAAAGTAGTGTTTTTTTAGGCTGTATTTTTTATGTATATGGTTTTATGTTGATACGCCCCACTACTCCTCGAATGCACTACCTTGAGAATCCTTCCTCATGGTGTGTATAATAGGCATAAATAAATAGCTTATACATTGTTATAATGTTAGAGATGCCATTTAATTGTAGTATTATAGATGATTTGAGGCCTTTGCTAAAGACAAAAAAATAAAAACTAAAAAAAGTAATACAAAATTGGGTATTTTTGCAAATGATAATATAAATAATTTGCATGAAAGTAGTAATGTTTAAAAGTCCAAAGCCTAAACAGTTTAGTTTTAAAACTAGGTATTGGAATCCAGAGGAAGATGAACGTCAGCGTATAAAAAATAGAGCTGAACGTCAGAAAGAAGATTATAAATTTGATGCAAAAGAGTTTAAAGAAGAGTTGAAATATAGGTGGAGCTTAAATCGAGAATCACAAACTAGCTTCAATAAAACTTATACATCTGTAAATAGATTGTTACTGCTCTCGCTCATTGCCGCAGTGATAATTGGAATTATGATTTATATGAACTCATAACTCTAAGCAGTTCTAACTCTAAGTACTTATAATTCTAAGTACTCATAAACTCTAAGTACTTATAACTTCAATTACTCAGAATACAAATGATAGATATAATAAATTTACTTCCCGATAGTGTTGCCAATCAAATAGCAGCAGGCGAAGTAATTCAAAGACCTGCATCAGCAGTTAAAGAGTTATTGGAGAATGCGCTAGATTCTGGTGCAAGCGATATTCGCCTTGTGGTGAAAGATTCTGGTAAAACTCTAATTCAGGTTATTGATAATGGCTGTGGAATGTCTCCTTCCGATGCTCGAATGAGCTTTGAAAGGCATGCTACTTCTAAAATTAAGAAAGCTGACGATTTATTCGATATTCAAACTATGGGATTTAGAGGCGAAGCTTTAGCCTCTCTGGCTGCCATTGCTCATGTAGAACTGAAAACAAAAAGGCATGAGGACTTAATTGGTACTCAAGTAATTATTGAAGGAACAAAAGTAAAGAGTCA
>QMPB01000207.1 GCA_003648395.1 Bacteroidota bacterium | reverse complement strand
TAGGTTACGGAGTAGTTTCTTTAGGCTTGGGGGCTTAATGTCAATCCCCCTAGCCCCCTTCTCCAAGGGGGACTTAATGTCAATCCCCCTAGCCCCCTTCTCCAAGGGGGACTTATTATCTGACAAAATCCCCTTTTCCGAGGGGGAATCATTGTTTGGTGAAATTTCCTTCTCCAAGGAGGAATTACCCGCTTTTGAGATTGCTTGATATAGGCTGTCATTTATATTTCCACCCCTGCGGATATTAATTGGAAACCAATCACTATCCTGAAACTTATTAGCCAATCCACACTGAATTAGTGAGGATTTTCCTGTTCCAGAAACCCCATAAACCAGCAATAACTTACTCTCAAATATCTTTTGATATAGTTCTTCTGTTTCTGCATCACGTCCAAAAAATATTTCTTTGTCATCTTTGGTGAAGCTATCGAGGAATTTAAAGGGGCTTTTCATATGATTGTATTTTATGCCATTAATACACGAATGTTATTTTATACTTTATATATATGTACAACTAATACGGACAAATTAAAAAATTGAGTATAGAATTTAATTATTTTTTTCAATTTTTTCTTCGTAATTAGTTCATTGGTTTATCCATACAAGATAATTATTTTTATTTATAACTTCAAATTTCGCATCAGGATACGCCTTAGAAAATGCTAATGGAATTTTTGCCGTTTTATTCCATTTAAACTCATAAGCGTATAAGTTTCCTTCTCGTTCTTCTATCCAATCAATTTCTTGCTTATCGTAGGTTCTCCAAAAATAATTATTAGAGACAATATTATTATATGCTTGATACTTTATTCTTTCGCTAATAATATAGTTTTCCCATAATATACCTATATCATTTCTAAGTTCAATATTTTGAAAATTAGCAATTAGAGCATTTCTTATTCCATTATCATAAAAATACCATTTGCTTGATTTAACAACCTCTTTTCGTAAGTTTCGACTAAACCCTTCTACTTTAAACAGAATAAAAACTTTTGATAATAAATCAAGATATTTTTCTACAGTATTTTTGCTCATTCCAAGTTTTTTACCAAGTTCGTTATATGAAACTTCGCTTCCTGTTTGCCACGATATTAAACGTAATAAATTTAATATTTTAGATGAATTTTTTATATTCTCAAAAGTTAAAATATCTTTTAATAAATATGAGTTTACTATTTCTGATAAATATTCTTGCTTTTCTTCGTTACTGTTTAAATGAATTAACTCGGGGTAATTACCATAAATTAAACGATGTTTTAAATTATCTGGTTTTTGTATAATATCTTCAATTTGATTGTATTCATGTTCGCAAAAAGGATAAAGATAAAATGTGTATTTTCTCCCTGTCAATGGTTCTCCTGTTTTGTTTGAAATATCAAATGCAGATGAACCAGTAATTAATACATTCATATCCTCAATTTCATCTATCATTAGTTTTAATTTTTGTCCGATATTTTCAATGCTTTGAGCTTCATCAATTATTAATAATCTTTTATTTCCTAATAAATTTTTGAAATTTTGAACTGATTGCGTTTCAAACAATGCTTTTACATTTATATCTTCCCCATTAAGAAGCAAGTAATCTGTTTTTATTTTTGATGTTATTTGCTTCAACAATACTGATTTACCAACTCTACGAACACCTAATAAAACAATAACTTTATTGCTATTCAGCTTGTTTAATATTTTATCTTCAATGGTTCTTTTTAATGTTCTCATAAAATAAATATTTTATATATACATAAATACAGTCAGTTGATTGACTAATTTTATACAAAAATAGTCAATTTATAGCGTTTTACAGATAGAATCTATATTTTCTTTGTCTTCTTTGGTAAAGCTATCTAGGAATTTGAAGGGGCTTTTCATTAGTTGTTTGTTGTTTATTGTTTGTCGTTCTTGCTGTATCATTCAATAATGCTCGTACTTTGGTAAAATCGGGATGGGTTATGCCTATTGACTCAAGATTAGCTTACAATAGTTTTCACCATACTTTCATATTCATTTACTAATATGGAATAATTACTCAATGAGCGTAAATCACATTTCTCAGTAACTTCTGTTCCGATATACATAAGATGACCTGATCGATATTTTGTGTACATAAAGATATCTTTCTTAATATCAAATTTATCGGTAGTATCAAGCACTTCAGTATTTGTGTCGATAATGAGTGGTGAGAGATTCAAAAAAACATCAATATTTTTCAAGCTCTTAAGCAAAAGCACTGATTTGCTGTCGGTATAGAGATTATTCTTCATCTCCTTAGATTTAAAATCTGAGTCCCCACTATTCAGTAAATTAACAATATGTAAGAACTGAGGATCTTTCTGAATCCTATCTTTTTCTACATGAATATCACGAATAGAGATTAACTTATACTTGACAACAAATGCCATTTTCTGCAATATCACAGCAAGCTTTTTCTCATATTCAACACATCGTTTTTCAATATCTTCCGAAGTAAGATTAATCTGATAATGACCTATTTCATTTCTCTCAGGAATCCAGAAATCAAGAGATTCAAAAAACTTTTTATCGAAGTTCTCTCCCATCTCTGTCATAAACCACTCCTGACCTTGTTCTTTATAAGTTTTTCCTAACATCCTAATTATCCATGAGTATGTTCCCATTGACAGAACAGAGAACCGTTTCTCAAAATCATTTGTAAGAGACTTTGGTGCTTCTATTTTCTTGCTTTCAACATCGTCCCATACCTGTGCAAGCATAGTAAAACTAATAAACTGCATTATGCGCTCAATGGTTTTAAAAATCTGATCTAACCTATGCCTATCCAATTGCCGCATGCTACCCGAAAACAACCTTCTAAGCTCAACACCAATTGGCCAAGGGAAATTCTTTATAATTAGATCTCCTAGGATTCTATAATCAACCTCATCATCCTCGTCTTCATCTTCATCAACAATTAGGTATTTATTCAACGCTGGACGATATTTTACCATCATATCGAAAGTACTTCTGATTAATTCTTCGTTTAATTTCATCATTTCTAAAATATTTAATATTATTTTTCAATTCTATCACATACGTAATCAATAAATACAATGAAAAATATGAAATACTGTGCAATCCTTTTTAGATTACTGTTATAACCCTGTGATAATTTTTTAGACCTATTGAACAACAAATGTAAGAATAAAAATTCACTATTACAATTCATCCCCCTCATTCAACAGTTCAGTAAGTAATATTTTCAAAACCAGAACTCCCACCCTACTTTTGCCTCGTATTAATAAATCAATAACTTTTAAAAAATTAATTATGAGAACATTACTATTTATCAACTTATTCTTTATACTAAATCTAGCAATAGCGCAGAATCAACCAATCATTAACGGAGTAGAAACTTTTGGAAACTGGGATACTTGTGCTGCAGGAGAAATGCCACTGTATTGGGATGGGTTTAACAGAGATATTATTATCAATGGAGCTAATTTAGGAGAGATTATTTGCGTAACAAAAGACAGTGCAGACCCTCAAGATGCAGACTATTCAGTTAGATTAACAACCACATCGATACTTGGTGGTGCTGCAGTTCCTGGTATACTTACTACTGGCAAGCTAAATATTGATTTCGTCACTCATGACGGAGGTATTGATGGTGGCATTCCATATACTCAGAAACCTGCTATCCTTAAAGGTTGGTATAAATACACCCCAACCGGAAACGATACTGCTTTAGTAAGTGTTTGGTTTCAGAAAGATGGTCAAAATTTTGGGGGTGGAAAACTTGAACTTAGTTCTCATAAACAAATGTGGACTCTCTTTGAAGTTCCATTAAATTATCAACTTGATATTTATCCTGACACCATGAATATTATGTTTGCAAGTTCTATTATTAAGAATAATATTCCTGTGGGCTCAAGCTTAGAAATAGACCACATTTGGTTTGAAGGTGGCAGCCTTGGAATTAATACGAAACAAATAAACAATACTAAAGTATTTCCAAACCCTGCAAAATCGTATGTAATAATAGAAACTCCAAAGGAAATAAACCATTACAATATTACAATTTACAACAGTAATGGGCAGAGAATAATCAAAGTAAAGTCAAATAGTAACTCTAAAAAAATTGACATTAAATCTTTAAGAAAAGGAGCTTATTTTATTGAAATATGTAGCGATAAACTACGTAAAATCAGCAAGCTACTGATACAGTAAAGCTAAATTATTAATTACCATTCTTTGTACATAACTATCAATATCACAATGAATTTTACAATAAACTAATGGAACTTATGAATTTACTCTTCCTTACAACATACAGTTTTTGGTTTCTTTCAGAACTAGGTTTAAACAGACTATTACAATCAAAGAAAACAGACAAGCAAAATGCCGATAAAGGGTCTATTTACTATATTTGGACAATAATTATTATCGCAATCTTTGCCTCAATACATATTTCAAATAATTACTCTTACCCAATAATAAGGAACTCAAATATTGAGATAATTGGGCTTTTAATAATACTCTCTGGCATTATTCTAAGACTAATAATTGTTAAATCACTTGGTCGTTTTTTTACCGTTAATGTAACAATCACACCAAACCACATACTCAAGAAAGATGGCTTTTATAAATATCTAAGACATCCTTCATATTCTGCTTCTTTACTATCGTTTATTGGTTTTGGTGTTACTCTCAACAATCTAATTTCGTTAGCATTAGTTACAGCATTAATACTTACTGCTTTTATTATAAGAATAAATATTGAAGAAAAAGTCTTGCTTAAGCATTTCGGTTCAATGTATTCTGATTACATAAAAACTACAAAGAGAATTATTCCATTCATTTACTAAAAAAATACAAAATGAAAAGAAATTTAAGATATTCAATAATAATAATACTCACATTTTTATTCGCCGCATTTGGTAAGCGCATAATAGAATTATTAATTATTATTCCATTCACATCCACATATTCTAAAATAGTGTATTCTTATCTATGGTGGATAATTCCTACAATTATAGTTCTAGGATTACTATTTAACTATAAGAATATCTTTAAGAATACGGGACTAGATAAAGGTATTATTATAGGCTTTTTATTTGCTGTCATTACTGTTTCGCCAATGTTTATCAGTTCAGCAATTATTGGGAAAATAGATGAAAATTTGGATATAACTTCATTAATTCACAAAACAATTATTGCAGGCTTTACCGAAGAATATTTTTTTAGAGGCTTTTTATTTGGAATACTATTCAGAAAACTAGCTTGGGGATTTATTCCTGCTGCATCTATCGGGGCACTAATTTTTGGACTAGGGCATTTTTATCAAGGCTCAACTCTTATTGAGACTACATCAATATTTTTAGTAACTTCAATGGGAGCTGTTTGGTTTTCGTGGCTATATATAGAATGGGACAATAATTTATGGATACCAATATTCCTACACACATTTATGAACTTATCGTGGATACTTTTTGAAGTAAGTCAGAATGCAATGGGTGGTGTTTATACTAATATTTTCAGAATAATAACAATCGCTCTAACAATAATAATCACAATATATTATCACAAGAAAGCTGGATTAAAAATAACGAATAATAACTTAATATTTAACAAAAATAACTCATAATAATACAAGTACACTAAAACCAATAGTAAACATAACTAATAATACAAATCAATTTTTTACATAACTTTACATAAAATTTACAATAATGAAATCAATTAAAGAAAACAGCAAAAAGCACATAATTAATATCTCAATAATTCTAGCAATAAGTATATTCATTACTTTTATGTTTGCTGGTTTTAATTCTTCATGGCAAGATATACTACTTAATATTCTTTACGGTATTATCATAGGTTTTAGCATTGCTATTGGAAGCTCTTTAATTTCTAAAAAGATGTATAGTGTTGGAAATTGGGAACTTAATCCAATTAATAAATATATTCAAGTAATAATTGCAATTACTTTATACATTGGTATTGATGTAGTAATTGTAAATCTAATTTGGTTTAAACTAACTCAAAATCTTAGTCCTACAGAACTTATACACAGTAATATGTTTGTGTGGATTATTCTGTCAGAATTAGTAATTGGAATTGTTATTTACTTAATTATTCTTTCTACTAATTTCTCTAAAAAACTAAACAAACTCTATATTGACAATGAGAACAATTTAAAAGAAATAAATAAATACAAATATTCTACTCTTAAAAATCAAGTTAATCCTCATTTTCTTTTCAACAGCCTAAATGTACTTAGTGGATTAATTTATCAAGATACAGACAAAGCAGATGATTTTGTTGGAAAACTTGCAAATATTTACCGCTATGTACTTGATGTACAAGACGAAGAAGTAGTTTCTCTAACTCAAGAATTGGAATTTATTAAAGACTATTTATTCTTACAATCAATTCGTTTTGGTGATAATTTACAGTATAAAATTAATACAAGCTCTGATAAAATGATTATTCCAATGGCATTGCAAATACTTGTGGAAAATGCATTAAAACATAATTCTATAACAGATAAGAATAAGCTGTTAGTAAGAATCAGTAATGATGATAGGTTTGTAATTGTAAGTAATAATATTAACCCAAAATCTGATACAGCAAACTCCCATGAGCTAGGAATAGCAAATATTAAAGCTCGTTATAAATTTCTTACTTCCACAGAAGTAGAGGTGTTAAATAAAGACAATAAATTTGAAGTTAGAATTCCCCTATTAAATATAGAAGCCTAGTAATGAATATTATAATCATAGAAGACGAACAATTCGCTTTTAAAAAATTGGCAATAATGCTCAACAATATTGATAACAATATCAATATTGTTGGACATGCTAAGTCTGTTTCTGAAGCTGTTGAACTTATAAGAAGTAATAATAATATAGATTTAGGATTCTTCGATATTCAACTAGCTGATGGATTAAGTTTCAGTATTTTCGATAGAATTAAAATAAAATTTCCAATAATATTCACCACTGCTTACGACAATCATGCAATAAGAGCTTTCAAGCATAATAGTATAGATTATTTGCTAAAGCCAATAAGGATGGCTGAATTAAAAGCTGCCTACAATAAATTTGAACAACTTTGGAAACCATCAAAAGATCAAACCAATATTCTTAACAATATATACAATCAAAATAAGCGTTCGTATAAAGAGCGATTTACAGTAAAAGTTGGCGAACATATTAAGATGATTAAAATAGAGGAAATCAATTGCTTTTACAGTTACGAAAAAGGCAGCTTTCTTCAAACTATAGACGAGAGAAACTATTTAATTGATTATTCTCTAGAAGAGCTTTTCCAGAAACTAAACCCTAAGAATTTCTTTAGAGTAAATAGAAAATATATTATCAACATAGATGCTATTTATGATATTATTGCATACAGTAATTCAAGGTTAAAGATTATTTTAAAAACTAAAACTGATAGTGATATTATAGTTAGTAGAGAAAAAGTGAAAACATTTAAAAAGTGGCTTGGTTAAAG
>QMPB01000206.1 GCA_003648395.1 Bacteroidota bacterium | reverse complement strand
ATTTTTATAAATAATTCCAATTATACAATATTACTTACTATTCAACTTTATCCTTTGGCAATCAAATCCTCCGACCAAATTGTATCAACATTTAAGTAAATTATAAAATCGTTTAATACAATTAGCCCACCTCCTTTTAAAAAGGAGGACTTTAAACGCCAACAAATATAATTAACGTCCCGATAATTATCGGGAGCAGATTAACGATCTCATATTGTAGATTTCCAAAATCCAACCCCCTTAATTTTACTCACTTTTTCTTCTTCTTTTTCCATATTTATTTTATCAAATATTGACAAGGAGTATTTAATCACTTTCTTGTCATTAATCCAATTATAGAATGGAAAAACATCTGCCCTTGTTAGGGCTCTTAATGTAATCCTATATTCTTTTTTTCAAATTACTAGAAATAAAAAATGTACACAACTAATATTAAATAGTTGCATACATTTTAATAAAATATCTTTTTTCTGCAAAAGAGTTGTGCCACCAACACTCAGTTATCAGCACAAAATAAAAGAAATTAGGATTTAGAACTTACCATCCCAATAACTAACGTCAAAATCTTTGCATTGTACAACATTATTTTTTGTCCAACATTTTGTTGCAATACCATCGCAGCTACCATCACCAAAATCGATAGTTACATAAGGATTTCCGGCTTTGTCTTGGTATTCAATTATACCTGAAACAATTTCATAATTACAACTATCACTTTTAACAAGATCTTGTACAACTACGTATTTTTTTCCTTGTTTTTTGAAAAGCTGCCAAACATCTACATCCTTACTCTCTATAACACCATTCTCTAACCAACTTACAGTAGCAAGTCCGTCACAAGTGCCATTACCAAAATCTACAGAAAATACCATCTCCTCTTGGTAATAATATTCAATAATTCCTGAAACAACTTCCCAATTACACTCCGCTTTCTTAACCAAAGCTGTTACTATAGTTTTACTATAATCAGCCTTATCACCACTTCCTTTTACAATTATATCTGGCTCAAGACTTTTTAAATATATATCTGTTGTTTTATCATTAGTATTCTCTACACCTTTTTTACAAGAAGTAAACACTAAAACCATGCTTATGGTTAATAATGTTAAAATTAATAATGCTCTTTTCATAATTATAATTTTAGTATGTATATTTTTTTAATATTCATGCAAATATACGCAATTATTATTTAACTCTATTTTACTTTTCCTCTTTTCTTTCAAAACAACCACATAAGGCACATAAGTAACATAAGGATTCATAGGTGTCATCTACTCTAACTTCTTCTCCTATTTCCTTACCCATCAAATCCTCCGACCAAATTGTATCAACATTTAAGTAAATTATAAAAGCGTTTAATACAATTTGCCCACCTTCTTTAAAAAGGAGGTCTTTAAACGCCAGCCAATAAAATTAACGTCCCGATAATTATTAGGAGCAGAATAACGATTGAAGATTACAAATTTCCAAGTCGGAGTCCCCTCTTAATTCTTCATTCTTCTTTCTTAATTCCTTTTTCCTTCTCCTTTATCCTTTCTACCTTTTCATCTCCTGTTCGCGATGTCTAACCTCTACTTTTATATTATACTTATCGCGTAGCTGGCGAGTGATAAACTCAGCCATATAAACTGAGCGATGCTGACCACCAGTACAGCCAAAGTTTACACTTAGATGATCAAAATTTCTTTCAATATATTTCTCTACAGACTGCTCAACAAGAGCGGTAACATTTTTCTTAAAAATAGCAACATCTTCTTCTTTATCAAGAAACTCTATAACTTTCATATCCATTCCTGTGAGCTGCTTATACTCATCGTAGCGACCTGGATTATGAAGAGCTCTGCAATCAAAAGCAAAACCTCCTCCATGACCACTTTCGTCCACAGGAATTCCTCTTTTATAAGAGAAACTATTTACCGACACTTCAAGATTACTTCCTTTTGCAGCAAGTTCCATGAGTTTCTCAGAATTAATAAGTTTTTTGAGTAAAGGCATTAGAGTTGGAAGCTCCACAGGGAGGTTTATAGTTTTCAGAAGATTGTCGAGATTAGCTAATGCTGGAGGAATACTCGCTAGAAAGTGAGCTTTCTTTTCGTAGAAACCTCGGAAACCATAAGCTCCCATCGCCTGCATTATTCTTATTAATACATATCCTTGGAAGAACTTTTTGAACTCTTCTTCATTAATATTTATGTGTTTTTTTAGCTGCCCTATATAATAGGTGTATAATTCCTCTCTTTTCTCTTGAGGGATTTCTGCTTTCGCATCATATAATAAAGAAGCCAAATCGTATTGCAAAGCACCCTTTCTACCACCTTGATAATCGATAAAATAAACTTCATCATTTTTTACCATTATATTTCTTGACTGAAAATCGCGATAAAGGAAATAGTTTTGATTAGCCTTGAGTAAGTAGTCTGTAAACTTCTGATAATCGTCTTCCAAGGCTTGCTCCTCAAAAGGTATTTGTG
Organism: Bacteroidota bacterium; assembly: GCA_003648395.1. The sequence continues at coordinate 5,033 of QMPB01000206.1, read as the reverse complement.
CTAATTTTAGAAAGTAATACTTAAAATAATTCAAATCCCACATCATACTCTGCTTATCGAAGCTTGATCTCGGATAGCATAGGCTATAGTTTAAACCTTCGCCTCCTATAATTTGAAACTCAGGCAATGCATCAAGCACCTGATAATACTTTTGCTGCAGTTCTTTGGAAAAAGATGATGTCTTATGTTCATTTGTTAAAAAAGCGAATAAAGTAGTATCTCCCAGATCTTCTATTAAATATATATTTTCGGTTACTTCCTCTGCTAGAATTTCTGGAACTTTTAGCCCTTTCTTCTGAAAATGTTTTGTAAACTCTATAAAGGCAAGGTTTTCTTTTGCATCAGCATTATACACTCCAAGAGTAGAATGGTTTTCAGAGAATATCCTAAAATATTTACGATCAGAACCTGATTCTGCTAATGGCGTAACTTTAACTACTTCTTCCTTAGACCAAGTGGTGAAAAGTTTTTTCAATTTATTTTGTGGCATAATAATATTTTTTAAAATTGTAGAGCATTGAGAGGAATCCCCTAATACTAATAATAGGCAACAAATATATGAATTAGAAACTACATTCTGAAAAGATTTACAGTATAATTATTAAATATTTATTAAACTGTATATTATTAATGCTCTATTTAATAAAGCAGAATAAAAAAAAGTCAGAAATACATAGTAAAGATTTACTACGTATTTCTGACTTAAAATATGAATTAAAACAATTATTTATGTATCTATTTTGTATTACCCACAAATCTTCTTAGTTGATCTATTCTACCTACTTCAAGAAACGAAGCTCCGGCACTTTTGCCATAATTACCAGCAACAAAAGCTACTAAATCACGATCGCCATAGCCATCTCTCTTTGCAAGGTTATTCAATGCTTGATCAACAAAAACAGAATGCGTTTCACTTTCTTTAATAAGGTCGCACTCAACCCCATACGACAAGGCTAGCACCCTCATTATATGTGGAATATAGCACTGAGCATAAACAGGAACTTTTGCTCTATATGCTGCAATACCAAGAACTGTATTTCCAGAATATGTATCTGCAACAATAGAAGTAATAGGTAAATCACAACTTGCTTCAACGGCAGCTTTCACCATAAATGACGCTTTATGAGTAGTTAGAACTTTATTCTCAAGAGTAATCATTTTAGGCGTAATTTGCTCTACTTCCACACAAATTGAAGTCATCATTTTAACAGATTCAACGGGAAATTTTCCATAGGCAGTTTCACCACTAAGCATAACAGCGTCCGAGCCTTGGTATACAGCTGTAGCAACATCATTAACCTCAGCACGAGTTGGGCGAGGGTTTTCAATCATAGTATGCAACATTTGAGTAGCCACAATAACTGGCTTACGAGCAGCAATACATTTCTCTACTAGTTGTCGTTGCACAATTGGTAGTCTTTGCTCTGTAATTTCAATTGCCAAATCGCCACGGGCAACCATAACACCATATACATGCTTAAGAATACTATCAATATTATCTACACCTTCCTGATTTTCTATTTTTGCAATTATTTTTATAGGGCTACCCATTGCATCAAGTATGCTTTGAACAGCAATAACATCATCAGGTTTACGCACAAATGAGTGTGCTATAAAATCCAACTTTTGCTCTACGGCAAAATAGATGAAATCCATATCTTTTTTGGTAAGAGCAGGAAGTTTTATATATGCTGAAGGAATATTTACACTTTTATGACCTTGTATTTTCCCATCATTTTGAACTTCACAATCAAGGATATTATTATTAGAACCTATAACCTTTAATTCCAATACACCATCATCAATAAGAATTTTACTTCCTATTTCAATATCTGTTACAAAACCTTCATAAGATACATATATTATATCGTTGGTACTGTCTTTATCTTTAACCCCTTTAAACTTAACTATATCACCACGCTTAACTTTTTTATCCTCTTTCATAGAGTTAGTTCTAATCTCGGGGCCCTTTGTATCTAGTAATATTGCTATTTTATCGGAAACTTTACGCACATTATTTATTACCTTAAGTGCATCATCATGAGTTTGGTGTGCGGTATTTAGTCTTACCACATTCATTCCATTTTCATATAATTCTTTAATAAAAGCTGTGCCACAATTCCTATCTGAAATAGTAGCAACTATCTTTGTTTTTTTCTTCATTATTGTAATTTTTTGAGCCCACAAAGGTAGTCTATATATTAATATATTCTATACATTATTAGAATCTAAAAATAGCAATTGTACTTACGAGTGTTAGCAGCAAATAATGCCTGTTACTTTTTCAAATTTATTTAATTACTCCAATACTTCCAATAATTTTTTATAATCCTCAATTGAATTTGATTCTTCCTTTTTGCCAAGAGAAACAATAATATTATTTATAGACCTTCTTACTATAGTAGGATTTGAACAAGGGAGATAATATTCAGTTTTTATATTATAGTTTATTCTTTTCAGATAACTAAAAATATCCTTTAGCGAATGTATTTCTCCTTTTGAAAAAGGGTTAATATAAAACAATACGTTTTTATCCTGCACTTCGTCAATGGGGAAAGAATACATCTTGTCGAGATATACTAGCATAAAGTTTCGAGGAGTATTAACTCCATATAATGGAATTTCCAAACTCTGTGCAATTACTGAGTATAATACACTTAGCAAAAGAGGGCTTCCTTTTTTAGTTAGTAACACATCATTCACAAAAGAATTTTCTACAGCATAATAGTCTTTAGTATTACCTTCAAAACTATAGATATTGAAAAATATATGATTCAGTATTTTTATCTTTTCAATTGGTGATTGGTTATCATTTATTTCGAGCCAAAAATCTTGACGAATCTTATTTAGAAGGTTACTTATTGAACTAATTTCCAGCTTTGGATACTGAAATTTAGAAATAATTGCTAATCCTTGAAATAAATTCTTATAATTATTCTCTTGCCATCTTCTAAGTTCTACAATAGCATTCTGAAGACTTACTGCATTATAAACACCTTTCAATCTTTCAATCTGACCTTCATCCGCAGTTTCATCCTGCGCCTCTAATAAGAACGGCATTATTTCAGCCCCTATTTCTACAATCTTAGAGCGAATAAGTCCAAAAGCTTGATTATCTTTATCATCAATTAATCCAACAAGAGCTTTTAATTTACTTTCTTCCATTTTTTTCAAAATTAATCACTAAGTCTATCAATAACTATCTTAATTAGTTTTTCAACTGTAGATTTATAATCTTCGCTGTAAGTTCGACTATATCTATTTGCAATAATTGCGCATACAGTAGCTGTTTTATGTCCCAATAATTTTCCTAAACCATATAAAGCTGATGTTTCCATCTCAAAATTAGTAATCTTTTGATTATTATACTCGAATCCTTCAAGTGATGAATTCAGTTCAGGATTTGAGAGCTCAAGACGAAGAACTCTCCCTTGAGGGCCATAAAAGCCAGGAGCAGTGGCAGTAATACCTTTATACATTCCATCACTAATTTTCTCTTCTAAGCTACTTGAAGCTTTTACAATGTATGGTTTGCTCAACTCCTTTGGCCAGTTAGAAAGCTCGCAAAAAGCTTCTGTCATTTGTTTATCAATAATACTATCGCTACCTTTATAAAAATTCAACAAGCCGTCAATACCTAAACCATAAGAGGAGAATACAAATGAATCTACAGGAATAAACTCCTGTAAAGCTCCAGATGTTCCAAGTCTTACAATATTTAAACTATGATGTTGGCTTTTAACCTGTCGAGTTTTCAAATCAATATTGACTAATGCATCGAGTTCGTTCATCACAATATCAATATTATCAGTACCTATACCTGTTGCTAATACCGTCAACCGTTTTCCGCGATATACACCTGTATGAGTTACAAACTCTCTATTATGTACCTTATGCTCAATAGTGTCAAAATATTTACTTATTGCCTCTACTCTACCTGGGTCACCAACAACTATTATATCATCGGCTAATTGATCGGGAGTAATGTGCAAATGATAAATACTTCCGTCAGGATTTACTATTAGTTCTGATTCTTCTATTCTTCTCATTCCTATTTATAAGTTTAAAAATAAATCCTAAAAATAATTAATTATTACCTACGGCATAATGCTTCTTTGTATTTTTGCGCCGAGATACAAAAATAATAATTTTTGATAATAATAAAATTATTTTTATTATTAAAATGAATATATTATTAATATAAGCATTATATAGCCTTTTCTAGTCTTAGTTTAATTAAGCTAAATTAAGGTTATCTTGCAAATTAAATATCACTATTTCGTTATAAAACGGAATAAATAAATAATAAATTATGGATAATAAAGATTTTAAAATACTTGTTCCTACGGATTTTAGCGAACAATCAAATCTAGCATTGCACCAAGCTATACATTTTGCCAATATAATTAAAGCTCAGGTTACTCTTCTGTATGTATTACAAGAAAAAAAAGGGATACTAGGCAGCATTTTTAATAAACCGCAGGAAAAAACTTTTGATAATGCTATTATAGAGAAGCTTAAAGAGCAATCACAAACATACAATAATAAGCATAAACTTAAAATTGATTATCAACTTGAACACTCTACAAGTATTCATGGGTCTATATTAGAATATTCTAATAAAAACAATTTTGATATAATAATTATAGGCAAAGGTTCTATTTTTGAGAATGGAGAAGAGATACCTAGCATTGGGTCTAATGCAGCTAAGATTGTTCGACATTCAAAGATTCCAGTAATTACCATAGGCAATTCAGGTCATAGTATAGATATAAGATCAATACTTTTACCTTTAGACTTGTCTAAAGAAACTCGCCAGAAGGTAAACTGGGCATTAAAAATTGCTAAGATTAGTAAGGCTAAAATTAATGTTATTTCGATACTAGATAAGGATAGCAATAAAGAATCCACTATAAAGGTTCAAATTCAGATGAAACAGGTTATTACTTTCATAAAAAAACAAGGTGTCGATTGTTCTAGTTCTATTATTGACTCAAAAAACGACAATGATCATAAGGCAATAATAAATAGAT
>QMPB01000205.1 GCA_003648395.1 Bacteroidota bacterium | reverse complement strand
CTTTATTTCCATCGAACTTAACATCGTTAATAGACTTTATTTTACGCACTTCAGCAATTACATTCTTATCATCAGGAGAAATAAGCTGTGCGCCATCTTCTCCATATACTTTATAACCATTATATTCTTTAGGATTATGCGATGCTGTAATAACAATTCCCGCTTGGCAATTTAGCTCACGAACAGCAAAAGAAAGCTCTGGCGTTGGTCGTAATGCATCAAATTGGTAAACTTTAATACCATTTGCACTCAGTACGTTGGCGCAAATATCAGAAAAGAAGGTGTTATTATTTCTGCAATCGTAAGCTATGACAACGCTTATATCACCAGTAAACTTATTTTTAAGCCAATTGGCAAGACCTTGAGTAGTCATGCCAACTGTGTATTTATTCATTCTATTTGGTCCAGCTCCCATTATTCCTCGCAATCCTCCAGTTCCAAATTCTAACTCCTTATAAAAAGAATCAATAAGCTCATCACCACCATCAGCAATCATTTTTCTAACTTCAGCCTTTGTCTGCTCATCGTAATTACCTGCTAACCATTTGTTAGCTATGCTTAATATATCTTTATCCATTTTACTTCTTTGTTTTTTAGTAATCAGTTCTCAGTCTTCAGTTCTCAGTATTACATCATTAATAATTAACCATTAATAATTAATCATTAAAAATTAATCCTCAATTAAATCCAAACACTCAAACAAACTATCTTTCCAATTTGGAATTTCTACACCTAACTCTTCTTTTATTTTTGCCTTATTCATTACGCTATACGATGGTCGTGGTGCGGGTAGTGGATAATCTTTAGTTTCTATGGGAATGATTTTGCAATCAATATTTTTATAATTAATTATTTCCTTTGCAAAATCGTACCAACTACATACACCCTCGTTGCTATAATGGAATATATGTGTTCCCTCCATAAATGTAATTTCGCTTAAGCCTTTTATAATAACTTTTGCTAAATCTCTAGCATAAGTTGGAGTTCCTATTTGATCGAATACTACTCGCAACTCATCTCTTTCTTTACCAAATTTCATCATTGTTTTTATGAAATTATGACCATAAGAAGAATAAAGCCACGAGGTACGAATAATAATTCCTGTAGTAGCAAATTCTTCAATCATTTTCTCGCCATGGAGTTTTGTTTTTCCATAGATTGAATTTGGGTTAGTGAAATCTGTCTCTATATAAGGAGTATGGTTATTGCCATCATAAACATAATCTGTAGATATATGAATTATTGCAGCATTATGACTTGCACATTGTTTCGATAATATTTTACAGGCCATTGTATTTAGCTTGTTGGCTTGCTCTTGTTCAATTTCGCACTTATCAACATTAGTATAAGCAGCGCAGTTTATTACTACATTAATTTTATTATTATTAAAAAAGTTAGAAACAGCTTTTTCGTTAGTTATATCTAATTCATCAATATCAGTAAAAATAATATTATTGTCTGAAGAAATAGAATAAAGATATTTTAATTCACTTCCTAATTGTCCATTACTTCCGGTTACCAGTATATTCATTTATACGCCCTCCTTTTATTAAGTTGTCAAAATATTCTATAGTTTTTAATAAGCCTTCTTCAAGCTGTATTTTAGGCTCCCAATCCAATTCCTTTTTAGCCAAGCTTATGTCTGGTTGACGTTGCATTGGGTCATCTTGAGGTAGGGCTTGATATATTACTTTTGATTTAGAATTTGTAAGTCGAATTACATTCTCAGCAAGTTCCTTAATTGTAAACTCAAAAGGATTCCCAATATTTACCGGTCCAGTAAATCCATCTCTTGAATTCATCATTTTGGTCATTCCATTTAATAAATCGTCAACATACTGAAAACTACGAGTTTGCATTCCGTCGCCATACATGGTAATATCATTTCCTTGCAATGCTTGCATTATGAAATTTGAAACTACTCGTCCGTCGTAAGGGTGCATATTTGGACCATAAGTATTAAAAATTCGTATTATCTTTATATCTACATTATTCTGCCAATGGTAGTTAAAACAAAGTGTTTCTGCAACTCGTTTTCCCTCGTCGTAACAAGAGCGAATACCAATAGGGTTAACTCTGCCCCAATATGATTCTACTTGTGGATGAATATCTGGATCGCCATAAACCTCGCTTGTGGATGCTTGAAGGATTCTGGCACCAGTTCTTTTAGCCAAACCAAGCATATTTATTGCACCCATTACCGAGGTTTTCACTGTTTTAATACCATTATGCTGATAATGAACAGGTGATGCTGGGCATGCTAGATTGTATATCTGATCAACTTCAATAAAAAAAGGCATAGTTACATCATGTCTAATAAGCTCAAAATTCTTATTATCCATCAAATGGTGAACATTGCTCTTTTGTCCAGTAAAATAATTATCAATAACAATTACTTCATGCCCTTCTTTGAGTAATTTATCGCTAAGCTGAGATCCTATAAAACCTGCTCCTCCTGTTATTAGTATTTTCATTATTTTAGTATTTTATGTTATTGAATTCCGTTTTCCTTAAATATTTTCTTGTCGTTAATGGTGTTCAATGCATTAATAACCATCTTATCTTCTTTATTATATATTTTATAATAGGCTCCATCTTTATATAAGCTTCTTGCCAAAATAGCTGTGATTTGTAGCCTTATATAGTGGTTTATTAATTCCTTATCTTCCTCATTTGGAGTTAGCTCATATTTTTTAGCTGCATAGTCAATGTAGTTTTGGTATGTTTCTTCTGGTAAAACAAATGTGGTATTAAAAGATTCAAAACTAGGATATTTAGCATTTAGTTCGTCTAAATTCTTGTCAAAATAATTTCCAGCAAAATAATTTATAAGTCCTTTCTTACGGGTATCTTTTATAAAATCATTATTATAAGTAGTGTCAAGCGGAATAAAAATATCTGGCATAATAGCACCACCACCATAAACTAAACGTTTGCCATTGGTATAATACTTTAATGAATCATCAAAATGAACGCTGTCGGCAGAATAAAGTTCTCCGTGCTCAAATCTTTCCAATAAATCATTGTCATAGGATTTTTTATCGCCTTTGGTATATTCTTTCTGAATGCAACGACCCGAAGGTGTATAATATCTGCCTGTTGTTAAGCGAATTGCAGAGCCATCAGGAAGATCATAATTTCTTCCTACCAACCCTTTTCCGAAAGATCTACGACCAACTATTAATGCTCTATCCCAATCTTGCAATGCTCCAGCAAATATCTCAGCTGCCGATGCCGAATTATTATCAATTAGTATAACAACTCTTCCACTTTCCATCATTCCTCCACCATTGGATTTATAATCGGTACGTGGTAAGTTTGTGCCTTGAGTATATACAATTAACTTATCACCACTTAGAAAGTCATCCGATAAACGAATAGAAGACATCATTAGTCCGCCAGGATTATCCCTAAGGTCAATAATGATGTTTTTCATGCCTTGCATCTGAAGTTGCATAACTGCAAGTTGAAATTCGTAATTTGTTGTTCTGCTAAAATTCTTTATTCTTATAAAACCAGTTTTATTATCTATCATATAACTGATTTCTACGGTGTTTAATGCAATACTTCCTCTTTCAAAAGTGATTTTTTGAACCTTTGAATCACTATGCCTTTTTATAGTAATACTTAATTCTTCACCTTTTTTTCCTCTTAACTTCTTCGAAAAATATTTATTACTAATATCTTTTCCAGTAGCAATTACACCATCAATTTTCAATATCCTATCTCCAGCCTTTAATCCTGCTTTATAACTTGGGCCACCTTTTACCGTGTTCAAAATCATAAGAGTATCATTAATTATTTGATAGTGGATGCCAATTCCAGCAAAGCTGCCATTTAGTGATTCTCTATTTGTTTTTAAATCATCGGGGCTAAGGTATTTTGAATGTGGGTCAAGTTCCTTAATCATTGCTTGAACAGCTTTTGTAGCCAAGTCAGCTGAGTTTACTGTGTCTATATACTTGGTCTCAATTAATTCAAGAGCTTTGTCAAGTTTCTTATAGGTGCTTTTATCTGACTGTGCTTGGATGTTTACACCTATAATTAAAACAAAAATTGTTAGTATAAATTTATGCATTATGCTTTATTTACAGTTAAATTTAAAGTGTTTATAAATAGGCAAATGATCGCTATATCCTCCGTAATATCCTTTGCCATAAGTTTTAGAAGGCGATTTATTTCCATCTTTATCTTTATGTAATAACCACTCAGGACGGAATATTTGCATCTCAGTATTTAAAGTTTGTATGCCCGTTGTAGCATTTAGTAATCCATTGGAAATAATCATCTGATCAAGCATATTCCATTCTCCAGTTTTCCAATAATGATATGAACCAATATTCTTATCGTCTTGAGTAGCAGATGTATTATATAGTGTTTTGCTATCTTTATTATTGTTTGCTCCAAGCACTTCCGTTATGCTTTTATTATCTGTTTCGTCGTTAAAATCGCCCATGATAATAATTTTAGCCATTGCATCGGTGGCAAGTATCGAGTCTATGGAATTACGTAGAACTTCAGCGGCTAATGCTCTCTTTGGAGCTGATTTTTCCATTCCACCTCTTCGCGATGGCCAATGATTTACAAAAATATGTACTTCATCATTTGCTTTGTTTACTTTGCCTTTTACGTATATTATCTCCCTGGTTTTAAAATTAGGATTATTTTCCATATTTACCCTATAGAAAGTACTTTTTAGTACGCTAAAAGTATTAGGATTATATAATAAAGCACAATCAATACCTCTTACGTCAGGTCCTTCATGATGTACAATATTGTATTTAGCACCTTTTATTTCTTTCTGCGAAACTAGGTCTTTTAGTACTCTTTTATTCTCGATTTCAACTAGCCCTACAACATCTGGTAATTTCTCTTTATCAATTTGTTGTATTACGTATGCTAGCTTCTGAAGTTTATTGTTGTATCTTTTGCTATTCCAATTTTTCTTACCTTCAGGAGTAAAATCTTCATCATATTTTCCAGCATCGTGAATAGTGTCAAAAAGATTCTCTACATTATAATTTACTATTAAAAATGATTTCTTACAGTCTTTGTCTTGAGCTGTATTGCAGCTGTAGATAAATACCGTTGTGATAATAATAAGTAGTATGTTTTTCATATTTAAATTATAAGTCTTTAAAACTAGTAATATCTCTGCGATTACGCTTTGTTGGTCTTCCTACACCTCTTTCTCTTTGCTCAAAACCACCAGAATTTATAGCCTTAAGTCGGTCATATTCCTCTTGTGGTGTTAGGTCTTCCATAAAATCGGAAACTAGTTTAGCTCCCATACGTTTTTCGGCCAACTCTTTAACCTTTAACTGCATATTTAAATGGTCTTTTCGTAAAACTATAATATCTCCAATTTTTATTTCTCGAGATGCTTTTACGCTGTTTCCATCAATCGATATATGTCCACTCTTACATGCTTGAGTAGCCAAAGTACGTGTTTTGTATATTCGCACACTCCATAGCCATTTATCAATTCTTACTCCCATTCTAATTTTTTGCTCTAAAATATATTTCTATTGGTACGCCATTAAAATTATAGTTTTTTCTTAATTTATTCTCCAAGAAACGCTTATAAGGAGGTTTGAAATATTGAGGTAGATTACAGAAAAATGCAAATGATGGATATGCTATTGGTAACTGAGTTACATATTTTATTTTTAGAAACTTACCCTTATACGATGGTGGTGGAAAGCTCTCAATTTCACCAAGCATAAGCTCATTAAGTTTTGATGTGGTTATCTTAGTAGAACGTCGTTTATGTACATCAATAGCAGTTTCTAGTGTTTTTAGCAATCTTTGTTTGTTGTGCACCGATGTAAATATAATTGGCACATCAACAAATGGAGCAATTTTTTCCATAATACGCTCTTTAAATTCCTTAGTGCTATGGGTATTTTTTTCAACAAGGTCCCATTTATTTACAACTATTACAATTCCTTTATGATTGCGCTGTGCCAATTGGAAAATTGCCATATCTTGAGATTCAAAACCATTCTCTGCATCAATCATCAAAATTGCAACATCAGAGCTTTCTATAGAACGAATAGAGCGTAGGGTAGAGTAGAACTCTATATTTTCTGTAACCTTAGTCTTTTTTCTAATTCCTGCAGTATCAACTAGTAGTAAGTCGAATCCGAAAGAATTATATCTTGTAAAAAGAGAATCACGAGTAGTCCCAGCAATATTAGTTACAATATTTCTTTCTTGTGAAATAAGTGCGTTTATTAATGACGATTTACCAACATTAGGACGACCAACTACTGCAATTCTAGGAATATCATCTGGGTATATACTTACAAATTCAGTATCAAAGTTTTTAACCACCTCATCGAGTAAGTCGCCAGTGCCACTACCATTAATGGCCGAAACACCATAAACTTCACCTAATCCTAAAGAGTAAAAATTATTTGCAGCATAAGCTCTATTATGATTATCAACTTTATTAGCAACCAAATACACTGGCTTTTTCTGACGACGTAATAAGTCAGCAACCTCCTCGTCTAAAGGATGAACACCTTCTTCTGTATCAACAATAAAAAGAATACTATCAGCCTCATCCATTGCAAGGTCAACTTGTTTTCTAATTTCTCCTTCAAAGATATCGTCGCTTCCAATAACGTAACCACCAGTGTCAATTACTGTAAATTCCTTGCCATTCCAAAATGATGTGCCATAGTGACGGTCTCTAGTAACGCCACTGCTTTCTTCTACAATGGCTTGTCGTTGTTCTACCAACCTATTAAAGAGTGTAGATTTGCCAACATTAGGGCGCCCAACTATTGCTAATATATTATTCATGATATTCTTTTTTTATTAATGTGCAAAGGTAACTTATTGTTGTGAATGTTTTTACCTTTTTTATCCTAAAAAAACATAAGTAATTATTTAAGTATTATCGTATTAATAGAAGGATATAATCAATTTTTTTTCAATCCTTTTATAAGGCTATTATGCTTGCTAATAATACGATGCGTTGAGCTGATAGAAATAAAAATAAAAAAAGAAAATATTTTTTGAAAAAAGCCATTGTTATGTAAAAAATATTATTACTTTTGCAGCCGCTTAAGACAATAAGTCTTTAACAAGTAAATCGGGGTATGGCGCAGTCCGGCTAGCGTACCTGCTTTGGGAGCAGGGGGTCGCAGGTTCGAATCCTGCTACCCCGACAGAGAAAAGGAGTTTTGCTCCTTTTTTTGTATCTACAGGTTATTGAGCAACAAGTAGATTTAGTAATAATGATGGTCCAATAGCTCTCCCGATTACCATCGGGGTGGGTATAGCAGTTGGAACATGATTGAAAAAAAGGATTGGTCCAATAGCTCAGCTGGATAGAGCAGCGGTTTTCTAAACCGCAGGTCACAGGTTCGAGCCCTGTTTGGATCACTATTAAAAAGAAAACCTGAAGGATAACCTTCAGGTTTTTTTGTGCTATAAATTCTGTATTTATAGTTTTGTAAAATATTTAGATCACTATATTTCTTCTTATCTAAGATTCATGCACTTGCAATATCTTTTTTCT
>QMPB01000204.1 GCA_003648395.1 Bacteroidota bacterium | reverse complement strand
TACTACTGTAAGGTGAGTTTTAACTTCTTTATGTTTTCTTTTTTGTAATATTTCTGTAACAACCCATAAAACACCAAGACCTAATAACATTCCCATATATGGAGGTAGGTGTGTTATTGTTTTGAAAACAGGAACAAATAATAAAGCACCAACACCTACAATTAAGAATAAAACTTGCTCACCTTTAGTTGTAAATATCTTTGCACCACCAGCATTTTCAGGAGTTGTTACATCACCTTTCATTGATAATGATGTAATAGCTAAAGGAACAACCATTGCAACTAAACTAGGAATAAATACCATAAGAATAACATTAACGGCAGTAATCTGACCACCAATCCATAACATTATAGTAGTAACATCACCAATAGGAGACCAAGCACCACCAGCATTAGCAGCAATAACAATCATTGCAGCAAAGAACCAACGAGTTTGTTTATCGTCAACTAATTTCTTAAGTAGTGTAACCATTACAATAGTAGTAGTAAGGTTATCTAGAGCTGCAGACATAAAGAATGTCAATATTCCAAGTATCCAAAGTAATTTTACTTTGTTTTTAGTAGTAATTTTATCAGTAATTAGTTTAAATCCTTGATGATGGTCTACTGTCTCAACAATAGTCATTGCTCCAAGAAGGAAGAAAATAATTTCAGATATTTCTGATAAATGATGACCTAGCTCATGCTTTACAAAATGATTTGCTAAATCTGCAGTTTGCTCTGGGCTCATAGTATAGCCATTTATCAAAGCATTCCATGTTACACTATTTCCAAGTGCCAAAATATCAACGCTATTCAAAGCATATATAGCCCAAGTTAAGGAACCAATTAGGAGAGCTGAAGCTGCCTTATCCAGCTTCAAAGGATGTTCTAGAGCTATCATCATATAGCCTAAAACAAAAACAACTACCATTAATATAAACATATGTATTTCTATTTAGAAGATTAATAATGAGCGCAAATGTAATAAAGCTATTAATATAAAATACCCTTAAAATTTAACATATCTTCACAATTGATTAATCTCAGTTTATATAATGACACAAGGTGTAATATTGTAATATATATTATAAAATGAACCAAATACTTCAAAGATTCCTATCAACTAACCTCCAGCTTTTTTTACCTTAAAGCCCTCTTTTAAAAGAATACTTAGAACTTTATCACGAAAGTCACCTTGAACGAGTATTTCTCCATTCTTAACAGTTCCTCCTGTTCCACATTTAGATTTTAATATTTTTCCTAATTCTTTCAAATCATCTTGACTACCTACAAATCCTTTAACTACAGTAATTACTTTATTTCCTTTAAGTCTATCAAGCCATATTTTAAGATTCTGTTGATTAGCATCAATTGTTTTTTCTTGAGCATCTTCATCCTCGTATTCGTAGTTTGAATTAGTAGAATATACCATCCGTGAATTTTTCTTTCCCATTTTATATATTATTTACTTTTTGTTTTGGAATTATCATATTTAGCATTGAAGGAATAATCTTTGCTTTAATTATTCTCCCATTTTCAAATGAATCGCCATCAATATGAAATATCTCTGATTCTTGACGAATCTCTAGCTCTTTAGCCCTAATCACTTCAAGATATCTACCCTTATCGAGCCTACCAGTCATAAGTTGCTCTATAACTAAAGGCGATTCAATTTTAAGAAATGGTTTCACAATACAAATATCCATTTCACCATCTGACACAGATGCTTTTGGCGAAATAAAAGCATTATTACCAAATTGCGATGAATTTGCTATACTTATTAAAAAGGCTTCCCTTTCATATCTTTCACCATTAATAGTAATACTGTACTTCTTTGGCTTATATGCAAGAAACTCGGATACAATAATTTTAATATATGATACAAGCCCTCTTTTATCAATATTCTGAAATTTATGAGCAACAAGTGCATCGAACCCAAGACCAGAAACATTAACTGAGAGTTTATCATTAATATTGATAATATCTATTGGCTGAACAAAACCTTGTTTTATAATTTCTAAAGCTCTACGAAGAATAAGAGAGATACCAAGATGGCGTGCAAGTCCATTACCTGAACCACTGGGAACAATTCCCATAGGAATACCTGAATTACCTATTCCATTTACTACCTCATTTACCGTTCCATCACCTCCTATTACTACTATTGCATCAAGTGATTGATTGACAAATGAAATAGCAATTTCTGTAGCATGCCCTCCCCTTTTGGTAAACTCAATTATGGGCTTTATTTTAGAATCCCTAAAAAAATTATCTATTTTAAAATCATAATTAAGCTTATTAGTAGTACCTGAAATAGGATTAATAATAAATCCAATCTTCAATTCTTTTTTTGATGTATGTAGGTTATAACTATTCATCATCTACATTCATTCTATCGTGAATAATATCATAATTATATTTCTGAATTATTGCTTTTATTCTTTGCTCAGAATTTATTTCTGCATTTTTATTAAGTGGAGATTTCAAAATCTTATAATTATCAATTTTATCAATATCTATTATTGAATCTAAAGCTCCTGCAAAACTACTAATACTATTTCCATTGATATATTGATATACACCATTATTATAACTAATTGATTCCTTAATTTCTGAGTTAGAAAACACACTGTTGCCAAAGGAATAGAAATCTTCATCAAAGTTAATATAATCTAGAATAGAAGGCATGATATCTATTTGTTGAGTAGTATTATAATACTCACCTACCAAAGAATCTAAAGGCATATAATAAACTATTGGAATAGCATACTTCCCAGCAGAATTGGAGTAATCTTTATCGGCAATCTCCGAAGTATGATCAGCGGTGATAACAAAAAGGGTGGTATTAAACCAAGGTTCTTGCTTTGCATTATTAAAAAACTGGCGTAAAGAATAATCGCTATACGCAATACATTCTTGAATTGGCAGCTTACCTTTTGGAAATTTATTCTCAAAACCCTTAGGCAGGGTATAAGGATGGTGTGCTGACAATGAAAATATAGAAGCAAAGAATGGCTGTTTTTTCTGATTCAAAGATTCCAAGAAATATTGAAAGAACTTATGGTCAAAAATTCCCCATTTACCATCATAATCATCGTCATTATCATACTCTTTTCTACCATAATAATTTTGAAATCCAATAGATTTAGTAAAATTATCAAATCCCATAGTACCATTATTTCCACCATGATAAAATGAGCTTGAATAGTTTTTCTTTGCAAGTAAACTTGCCAAACTATTAATATTATTGGAAGAATATTGTGAGGAAATAAGTGCTCCATTAAAAAGTGTTGGAAAACTTGCCAATGTGGCTGGTATTCCCTCAATTGACTTACGACCATTTGCATAAGCTTGCATACAAACAAAAGAATGCTGCATTAGACTATCCAAAAAAGGCGTAAACCCTTTTCCTTTCAAATTAGGATTTAAAAAAGCACTATGTTCCTTCGACATGCTTTCCATAATAATAACTACAATATTTAATTTTCTATAATCCCCTTTCATTGAGTAGTTATGTTCCGTATTAATTATGTATGAAAGCTCCTTATTGGAGAAATAGCTTTTTTCGTGCAAAGGTTTTTTATTAATCGTTCTTACTAATGAAAAAGTTGTATTAAGAACCAAAGGAACATTTTCGTGCTCTACATATTTTATTGCATGAATAATGCTTAAAGGTCGTAGCTGAAATCCTCCTCTAATTCCTAGTGTAGTAAGTGAAGCAACAAGTAATATTGGAATAATAAACTTCCATGAAAATTTATATACAATGTTATTATTAGCAGTAAAATCAGATGTATACTTAGCAAATCGATATAAAGCATAAATCATAATTATACCTATTAAGCTAATATACCAAAAGTCTACTAACACCGTTGGAATAAGAGCTAACATCCCTCCATCATCTGTAAACATATTGATAAACTCAGCAGTTGTACGCTTTAATGTGAATCGGAAATAAATAATATCGCTAAGATTTACAATAATAGCTATACTATTAACTGCAAAATACAGTATATCAATGATTTTATTAAGAATATTAGAGTATAATTTACCAAGAGGAATTAAATATAGTGCACTAAATAGAATATTTGTAAGAAGAATAATAGAAACATCAAATCTAAGCCCATATACATTTATCAAAAACAACTGAGATAAACTACCAACATGGAATAAATCCATATTAAAAACATACATCAAATTTCGCATTATTACGTACAGTAGTAATACGAAAAGCAATCGCTTAAGCATTAATAATAACCTAGAATAATAACTACTGTTCATATTCTACAAAAGTAATAAAGGAAATGAAACAATAAACTTATAAATCTCTTTTTCTAATTACTAAATACGAAATAGACCAAAATACACCTATATATATAAGAGTTACTATAATATGACTAGTTGGGATAACATTAGAAGCAGATGAAATATTAAGCATGTCGAAAACTGGAGTATTTGGAGCTTCTATTAGTAGATTCATAGATCTTAATGGTAAATATTCACCAAAACTATCGGAATACTTAAATGCTGGTATCAACTCTAATATATAAGAATATACTAGCAATATCATAATTGTAAAAGCTGGTTTTTTAACCAAAAAAGCAAGCATCATTGCAAAGCTCAGAAATCCAACCAACATAAGAAAATATGCTCCAACATAATTAAGCTTACGCAACATATCCCACATACTATAGTCAGAAGAATAAGAAACACCTGTAATAAAGCCAAATACTAAAAGAATAACTGTAGAAACAGCAGATAAAATTATCACATCAAGTACCTTTAGCTTTATGAGTTCCAAACGACTAAGGCCATTCATAAGGCTTTGCCGCATGGTATTATATGCATATTCGTTGGTAACAAGAATTATCATTACTACTGCAAGGAATATTTTAAAAAACCTAGCTACAAATGATAAATTATGCCACACATGAGGAAAAAGATAAATATTTGTAGGTAAAAGAGGGAGGGCGTCTAATCCTGAGTCTTTAATTTGTTGATTAGCATTTTCTAGCATCGACTGCAAACCTAAAAAAGCAAGCACTAGTGCTACAACATAAATAACAAGCATAAACCAGAAAATTCTATTTCTAGAAACCTTAATCCATTCTATTTTTAGTAAACTCTTCATTATTTCATTTCTTTCAATAGTTCAAAAATATTTTCTTCAAGACTCTCTTGCTTCACTGCTAAATGAGAAACAATTACCTTATTTTCAAACAGGTAAGTACTTAATGCTGACTTATTAATATCTGTATCAACTTCAATTTGAATAATCTGATCATTTTGTTTAAACTTATTAAAATCAGAGGAATTAGAAAGCACATTCTTCAATAACTCCATATCTTCTGCCATCACCTCGATAAGCACTTTATCTTTTTCAAGACCATTAACATTTCCTTGAAATATTTTAACACCTTTCTTAAGTACTAGCATTTTAGTACATACTTTTTGAACTTCATCAAGCAAATGAGAAGCCAGTATAATGGTTTTATTATCACTAGCTAAGTCCTTAATAAGATGGCGCACTTCCGCAATCCCCTCAGGGTCAAGACCATTAGTTGGCTCATCAAGAATAAGTACTTCAGGGTTTCCCAATAAAGCGGCACTGATTGCAAGCCTTTGCTTCATTCCCAATGAGAAAGTCTTAAACTTACTTTTTCTTCTTTCAAATAAACCAACATGCTTTAAAACAATATCTATTTCAGAATAATTTGCTCCTCTAATTTCAGCTACTATTTTAAGATTATCAACAGCTGACAAATATTCGTAGAAATTTGGTTTTTCTAACATTGAACCAATATTCTTTCTGTTGTTTTCGCCATCTTTTTTACCAATCCACAAAAAAGAACCTCCACTAGGAAGTACAACATCTGTTAACATTGCAAGGGTAGTCGTTTTACCACTTCCATTAGGGCCAAGTATACCATAGACCTCTCCCCTTTCTAGCTTAAAAGAAAGATTGTCTACAGCTTTCAATTTACCATAAGTCTTACTTAATCCTTTTACTTCTAAAACAAATTCTTCCATAGTTATAGTATATCTTCTAATTTAAATGATTCCTTATGAGCTACCCTCTTAAAAGAATGTTCAACAGTACTCACTTCGTTATAATAATCGTGCTCATAAAACATATAAATACCTTTATCAGCTGCTTCATTAAGAAACTCTTCTTTCTCGCTTAAACTAAATAAGGGTTGAATATCGTTTGCAGAAATATATGGCAAAGGAATGGCTGCAACATAAGGAATAAAATCGCCCATAAAAGCAATTTGCTTATCTTTATAAAAAATCATTGGCACAATATTACCCTGAGTATGACCATTATACATTCTAAATTCAATATTAGGAATATACTCTCCCTCCTCCTCTACTAACTTAAGTTTTCCTGCTTCTTTAATTGGAACAAAATTCTCTATAAAATAGCTTCCTGCTTCTCTTTTATTTGGATTTATTGCCCAGTCCCACTGCTCTTTTCCAATCCAATGATTAGCATTTGGAAATCTTAGTTTTACCTCATCACCTTCTAAATATGTTGCTCCTCCTATATGGTCGTCATGTAAATGTGTAATTATCACATCTGTAATATCTTCAGTTGTAAGATTATGCTCTCCAAGAACTTCTCTGAATGATTTTTGAAACTGAAAGTACTTATATTTATAATACTTCTCTCCTCTTTTATTGCCATAACCTGTATCAATAAGTATCTTTCTATCTTCATCTTCAATGAGTAGCAGCCGGCTAGTCATCAAAATATAATTTTGCTCATCGGAAGGATATGATCTCGACCAAATTGTTTTGGGAACAAGTCCAAAACCAGCGCCACCATCCATTTTCCATATTTCCGGAGTAATAATTTTTAATTGCATAAAGTAATTATTTGTTTTAATCAAACGAGCTACAAATGTAGTTATTCTACTTTATTAAATATTTAACTTTTGTTAAATATTATAAAAAACAAAGCCCATAAGAAATTAAGTTTCTATGAGCTTTAAATACTTTATAACTGGTTATTATAGAATAAATTTAGGATTAATTAGATTCTCAAATTTAAATAATTCATCCCATTTTTCTTGAGAAATAAGCTTACGTTCTTTAACAGCAATATCATAAATGGATTTATTCTCATCTAAAGCTTCTTTAGCAATAGATGAAGAAACTTCATAACCAAGAATTGGATTCAAAAGAGTAACAATACCAACACTATTCATTACCATATTGGCAAGATGCTGTTTATTAGCAGTAATACCATCAATAGCTTTAGTACGTAGAGTATCACAAGCACGAGCTAAGAATTTAATAGAATTGAATAAGCTGTAGGAAATAACTGGCTCCATAACATTAAGTTGTAACTGACCAGCCTCTGCAGCCATAGTAACAGTTGTATCAGCACCAATTACATAAAATGCAACTTGATTTACCACTTCTGGTATTACAGGATTTACTTTACCAGGCATAATAGAAGAACCCGGCTGCATACGAGGTAGATTAATTTCGTTGAAACCAGCCCGGGGTCCAGAAGATAATAATCTTAAATCGTTTGATATTTTT
>QMPB01000203.1 GCA_003648395.1 Bacteroidota bacterium | reverse complement strand
TGAATTGATTGAATGAGTTTATCTTTCTACCTTTGCCACATAATTCTATTAATATACTAAATATGAATACTCTTACAAAAGTGGCAATTTTTGCTTCAGGAAATGGTTCTAATGCTGAGAATATTGCTGATTATTTTAAGAATATTGATTCAATAACTATTGATAGTTTCTATGCTAATAAGGCTGATGCTTATGTGATTGAAAGAGCGAAGAATTTAGGAATTCACTGTTCATATTATAAAAATAGTGATTTTCGAGAAGGGAGTATTGTATTAGATGAATTGCAGGAAAGAGGAGTTAGTTTTATTGTATTAGCTGGCTTTTTATTGAAAGTTCCAGAGAATATTATCAAAGAGTTTCCGAATAAGATTTTGAATATTCATCCTGCGTTATTACCTAAATTTGGTGGAAAAGGAATGTATGGTGATAGAGTGCACCAAGCAGTAAAAGAAGCTAATGAAACAGAAAGTGGTATTACAATTCACTATGTAAACGAATGCTTTGATGATGGGAAAATTGTATTCCAAGCAAAATGTGAAGTGCTAGAAAACGATAGTGCTGATGGTATTGCAGAGAAAGTACATGCTTTAGAGTATAGGTATTTTCCTGAGGTAATAGAGAAAGTTATTTTGAAGAAACTTTAAAAGAAACTTTTCGTTTTTTAATACTTATAAGTTAATTAATTTTTCACTCTCTTAAAGCTCATTAACCTTAGAATAAACCTCGAT
Source organism: Bacteroidota bacterium (assembly GCA_003648395.1). Next base: position 6,808 of record QMPB01000203.1, on the reverse strand, counting down.
AGTGGTTTTCTTGGATCACGCTTTTGAAGGTTTATCACCCAACCAATTGCTTTAATAATTGGTAGTTTATGAGTTTCTACAAATTCAATTGGAATACCGTCAGGATCAGAGATATAAGCAAATTGTCCGGCAGCTTCTCCCATATCAAAAGAGTTTTCAGAATCAACAGTGAAAGGGAATTTCTTTTCACTACACTCTTTTCTTAGTGATGCAATATTGAAGACATCAAAACAAAGGTGAATAAATCCAGGGTCTCCCCAAATTCTATTTTCATAAATTTTACGCACAGGAGCATCTAAAACTTGAACTAACTCTATCTCTGAAGGGCCAAATAATGGACTAAATCCTCCTTTTTCTTTCTCTGATGAGCGAAGAAGTATTCTTCTAGCTTTTAAAGCGCCACCAGGTATAGCTAAAAAATCTGAAAAAACATCTGTTTTATCATAAACTACTTCGGAGTAATTCAAAATATCAGAATATAACTTTAGAGAAGCATCAATATCGCTAACGCCAATTATAGCACCAAGAACTCCACCAGTTGGAGCAGGAGTTTCAAAAAGCAGATAGTCATTCTCTACTATTTGAAAAATATTACCAAAAGGGTCTCTAATAAAAAAATGAGAATTTTGATTTGGTGCTTTTACAATTTTCCCAAGAATATCAACGCCATTAGCTTTCATCATTGAGAAAGCTTTATTTATATCTTTTGTTTTCTGCTTAGATACGAAAATCCCTAAATCACCAAGTTGAATTTGATATTTTGGTTTCTCAGGAGTTTTACCAGTATGTTGCCATACTTCAAAACCACCACCTGCTTGTAGGTTCATTGCAAGAACTGCATGACGAGGACGTTTTTTGCCTTCGGTATATGGTAGCATAAGCTCAGCAATAGCAGCTTCTTCAAATGCTTTTATATCCATTCCAAGATTTTTGCGATACCATGTCCATGCTTGATGAACGTCTTCTACTCCAATTCCTATTTGCTGAATTCCGTTTATTATTTTGTTGCTCATTACTGTTTCTATATTACGTGAACTCAACTTTTATTACTCACTAATTATTTTGTATAATTTATTCAAATCAGGCATTAAAATAATCTCTGTACGACGATTTTTAGCTCTACCTTCAGATGTTTTATTTGAAGCTATTGGGCTGAATTCTCCACGACCAGCAGCAGTAATTCTTGATGGATTAAGCTCGGCATTTTTAGTAAGAATTCTAACAATTGAAGTTGCTCTTTTTGCACTTAAATCCCAGTTATCCTTTAGTTTGCCTGAGCCACTGTAAGGTATGCTATCAGTATGTCCTTCCACAAGAATGCTGATATCTTGCTTGTCTTTAAGTACTTCTGCTAGTTTCTTTAGAGCATCTTGCCCCTTTGGATTTACTTTAAAACTGCCACTAGCAAACATCAACTTATTATCCATTGATACGTATACCCTTCCATTACGATTACTTACAGTAAGCCCATCTTTTTCAAACCCAATTAATGCATCAGCAACACTATTTTTCAGCGCTTGCATTAAACTATCTTTTTGGTGAACCTCATTACTTAGTTTATTGTATGCTATTTCTTTCTCAGCAAGCGATTCTTGAAGTGCAGCAAGTTTCTCGCTCATTGCATTAAGTTCTTTCTTTCTTACGCCAAATTCATTTTCTAGTACAGCTAAGGAATCTTCTCTCTTAATTAAGTCTGCCTGAGATTTTTGTAACTGAGCTAGTATCTTCTTAGTTTCAGAATGATTTCCTTTTATAAGAGCTTGGTTTTGAGCCAATAAATCTTGATAATTCTTATTCAAGCTTTTATAGTTTGAAGATACTATTCTATATTTACGACCAATATTCGTTGTATCCTCACTCAAGTTTTCTACCTGCTTTTTATATTTAGCAATTTCCGCAGAATATTCATTATTACTTGTTTGAAGATTTCTGTTCTCTTCTTTTAACTGTAAATTCTCTTTATCTGTTAAATCACGTTTTCCTTGTAACTCTTTATATTTTTTTGATGTTACACAGCTACTCATTAGTATGCTTCCTAGAAGAATAATTCCTAAGGTTTTTAAATTGAAAATTTTCATAATATTAATTATTAAGTTATTGATTAGTAGAAACATAACACAACTAAGGTCATATAACAATTCAACATATCCATTGTATCAAAGATATTATATCCCTTTGTTAAATATCAACTCAAATATCTAAAATACTAACATCTATTTGTTGATATAAGGCATAAGCAAACGCTATAATATTAAGTATAGTATAATTATAAATTATAAAAAAATAATTCTGTTTTCGAGACATTCACTAATAATGTGTAATCATAACAAATACATTTTCAATTCAAGCTAAGTAATTTACTTGCGTTACTGATAAAATTCCCTATATTTGTAAAATCATAAAATTCACTAAGCTAATGAGCACAAAAGATAGAACAAAGGATTGGCAATATGAATCCATAGCCGATTTAAAATCAGCAAAAATTTATATAAATAAATCAAGAATTATTCATGGATTATTTCTTTGTCATTTAGTTATTGAAAAATCTTTGAAAGCTATTATTATCAATATTAGTGGAAAGGCTGCTCCAAAATCTCATGATATTTATCAATTATCTAAAAAAGCAAACTATACCTTTACAGATAAAGATAATGCGTTTGTAGATTCCATTATTAAATACAAAATACAAGGACGCTATCCTGATGACTCAAATGATATTCCTAGTAAAGAAAAGTCAGAAACCATATTAAAACAAACTAAAATATTAATGCATAAATTACATGAATTAATATAAAAATTACAATATAAGTTTTAAAAATAGAAATAGCTACTTCCCAACTTCTTTTAATAAACAATAACAATTTCTACAATATATTTCAGAGAAATTGAATTAATTTTGTAGCTCAATTTATTATTCTATGCAATTAAGAAACATATTCTTCTTCCTTTTAATAATAACCTTAATTCTATCGTCTTGTAAAACAAAGCAGATAGGTAATAAAACTGCTAATAATAAGAATATTGATTTAGCCCAATCTCTCATGGTTACTAATACTTTCTTAGATGCAAAGCGTAAATTGTATAGAGGAAATACTGAAGGTGCTACTAAAACTTTCAATAAATGTATCGTGATGCAACCAAATCATGATGCGAGTTATTTTGAACTCGCCCGAATTAATGAATTTCAAAACCCTAATTTAGCAATAGAATATATTAGCAAGGCAATTAATTTTGCCCCTGATAATGCTTGGTATAAAGAATTTTTAATACGGGTATATAAACAGCAAAAAGAATTCAAAGGTGCAATAAAAGTCAATAATGAATTAATAAACCAAAATCCCAATAGAAAAGACTATTACTATCAATGGGCGAACCTATGTATTGATGCAAAAGATTATAACCAAGCAATTAAAGTTTACCAAACAATATTAGATAAATTTTTATATGAAGAAGGTGTGCTTAAGCAACAGAAGCAGATTTACCTTAAAAAAGGTGACTATAAAAATGCAATAGCAGTTCTTGACGAATTAATATTACACAACCCTGAAAACAAAAATTACTACGGAATGGTTGCTGAAATATATATGAACATCAACAAGCCTGAGAAGGCAATGGATTATTATAACAAAATACTAGAAATAGACCCTAATGATGGTTTTGTTCATTTTTCTATTGCAGATTATTATTATAGAATTGGAGATAGCGAAAAAACTATTGATGAACTTAAAAAGGGCATGTATGCTAAAACGCTTGACGTTGATAACAAAGTTAAAGTATTAGTAAAGATTATGAGCCTTTCAGTAAAAGACACAACTTATTCTGATGCTTTTAATCAACTGATAGATATTGCATTAGAAGTTAATTCTAAAAGTCCTAAGATAATGGCGATAAAAGCTGACTACTGTAATAATACTGAAGATGCTAAATGTGCTATTCAATATCTTAGAAAAGTAATTGCATTAGATAGTACAAAGTATATTATTTGGGAACAGCTTCTTATTGCAGAAGATGAAATTAAAGATTACAAAGCTCTACTAAATGAGAGTAATAGAGCATTACGACTTTTCCCACAACAAGCAAAGCTTTACTATTACAACGCAAAAGCTTATGGGCATAATAATAACTGGAAAAAAGCTGAAGAAAGAGTTCATATGGGAAGTAATTTTGTTTACAAAATTATTGATAAGGCTTCCTTTCTAGCTATGGAAGCAAAGTCACAATTCAGACAAGGTGAAAATGCAAAAGCAAAATCAAATTATCAGAGAGCAATGAAACTTGATAAAAATAATGCACTTATTATTAAAAATTATGCTTTTGATATTGCTTCTTTTACAACGGACTACTCTTCTGCACTAATATATGCAAAAGAAGCTCTAGAAATGGAGCCGAAAAACCCTGAATATATTTATGTTTATGCATATTGTCTATTTAAAGATGGGCAAACTGAGAATGCTTTAAGCTGGCTAAATGACGCCTTAAAAAAATTCCCAGACAACAAGAATTTACAATTATTAGATATGGAAATTAATAAAAATGAATAATATGAGAATTAAATTGTTTTACATATTTATTATTTTTTCTATTGCTTTTACTTCATGTAGAAGTACAAAAAAAGAAACAAAAAGAGCTACCAAACAATTGGCTGTGGACTCTGTATATGCTAAAATGAAGGAAAATCAATTTCATACAAAATGGTTTACTGGAAAATTTAAAGCAGTATATCAAATGCCTGATAAAAAGCAAGCATTCAGTGGTCTAATTAGGCTTCGAACTGATAGTGTTTTTTGGGTAAGTATATATGCCGTAATGAATATTGAGATATTTAGACTTGAAATTACCCCTGACAGTTTTCGTTTTGTAAATAGACTAAGCAAAACATATATGTCGGAAAGCATGTCATATTTCAAAGAAAGATTTAATGTGGATGTTGACCTTGAGATGCTACAATCTTTAATGCTTGGTAATGATTTTCCATATTATGAAACAGATGTTTTTAAACTATTTGATCATAAGAACTCATATCAATTGAGCACAATCTCAAGAAAAAAGCTTAAGAAGCATTCTAAAAATGGAGAAAACAAACTTAAAGCTCTAATGCAAAATATGTGGATTGACAAAACAAACTACAGAATATTAAAACAGAGTGTCAAGGTTATAGGTGAAGATAAAGCTAAATTAAGAGTCGTCTATTCAGACTTTGAAAAAGTGGATAGTATGCTAATTGCAAAACATCGGTTGTTGAAGTTTAGAGAAGATCAGAATACTTTTCTTGAAATAAGTTTCAATAAATTTTCAATTAATAGCCCACTAAAATTCCCATTCCGTATTCCTAAAAAGTATACAGAATATATAGTTCCTAATAGTAAAACAAATAAATAAATAGAACTGTTATGCAAAAACTGAAAATAAGCACCTCCCAAGTATCATCATTTATAGATAATGAAAAGTTCAAGCACTTACAAAAGGAAGTAGAGAAGCATCATCTTTTAATTGAAAAAAAAGAAGGAAAAGGCTCTGATTTTCTTGGCTGGCACCACCTCCCTTCAAGCATTACTCCAGAGTTTATTAACGATATAAAAGAAACTGCTAATAGAATTAAAGCTAAGGCTAAATACTTTGTAGTAATTGGAATTGGAGGCTCATATCTTGGCGCAAGAGCTGTAATTGAAGCTCTTAATAGTCCTTTTTCAGCCTTTCAAGAAAATGATAATCCAAAAATAATATACGCAGGGCAAAACCTAAGTGAAGATTATTTGTTTGATTTATTACAACTCCTTGATAATAATGATTATGCTCTAACTGTAATTTCCAAATCAGGTACTACAACAGAACCTGCTGTAGCTTTTAGATTGTTAAAACAACATCTGGAAAACAAATATGGTGAAGAGGAAGCAGCATCAAGAATAATAGCAATTACTGATGCTGAAAAAGGAGCTTTAAGAACTTTGGCTACACAAAAAGGATATAAAACCTATGTAGTTCCTGATGATGTTGGTGGTAGATATTCTGTTCTTACACCTGTTGGCTTACTTCCAATTGCAGTAGCAGGTTATAGTATAGATGCTCTAGTAAATGGCTCAAAATTCATGGAAAGGGAGTGCTTAAAATCAACCAATCTTAAAGAAAATCCAGCTGCGCTTTATGCTATTACAAGAAATGCTTTACTTAATGAAGGCTTTGATATTGAGATGCTAATTAATTACAGTCCCACACTTATGTATTTTACTGAATGGTGGAAGCAACTTTACGGCGAGAGTGAAGGCAAAGAGAACAAAGGCATTTTCCCTGCTGGAGCAAGTTTTACAACAGACTTACACTCAATGGGGCAATATATTCAAGAAGGCAGAAGAGTGATTTTTGAAACATTAATTTCTGTAAAATCTTCAAAGAATATAGTTCTTATTCCTGATGATAATCAGGATCTTGACGGATTAAATTACCTCAAAGGCAAGAATGTAGAATATATAAATCAAATGGCACAACTAGGAACTAGCATTGCTCACGTAGATGGTGGAGTACCGAATATTAAACTAGAAATAGATGCAATTAATGAAGAAAATATTGGTCAACTGATATATTTCTTTGAGCTAGCTTGTGCTTATAGTGGTTACCTATTAGAAGTAAATCCATTTAACCAACCTGGAGTTGAAGCATATAAGAAAAATATGTTTGCTTTGCTTGCAAAACCAGGATTTGAGAAAGAAACAGAAGAAATTAGAAAAAGGTTATAAAATAACAATAACACTTATTACTACTCATCAGTAGTAATTCCCATTTTTCTAAGCAAGAAACTAGCATTCATATTTTG
>QMPB01000202.1 GCA_003648395.1 Bacteroidota bacterium | reverse complement strand
TGTTTGGAATTAGGTTTTTATTTAGAAAAGATAAAAATATAAACTCAATAAACCAATTTGCTTCATCACATTGTGGAAGAACAAAGCAAGTAAATTATGCCCCAAAATCTCTCCCTTTAGTCCCAACAGCTGTACGGGAGGGGTAAAAGGTTTTTGGGGGTAATTTGCGACAAAAACCTACTTTTACAAACAATAAATAGGCAATAATGTGTATCTAATAAATTTATAAAATATGGACTTCGGAACAAACTTACAGCTCATAAGAAAGGAAAAAAAGCTTACTCAGCAGGATTTGAGTGATCTGACTGATTATGACAAAAGAATGATTTCTCGTTGGGAAGGTGGTAATACTAAACCTAATATTGAGGCGGCTGTTGTATTGGCTAAAGCGCTTGGTATTTCTTTGGATGTGCTAACGGGGATTAAACCACAGCAGGCGGCTGAGCCTTTAATTGACCCTGAGCTTAGTAAATTACTTAGCTTGGCGGCTAAGCTTCCTAAAAAGGATATTGCTACGGTTAAGGAGGTTTTGAGGTTGATTTTGGGGAGGTAAAACACAAAAGCCACTGAGATTTTCAGTGGCTTTAAGTTTATATGTTTATTAAAAATAAGAAATATACTATCATAACTTAAAGTATTGCCCAATAAATCTCCCATAGAACTCAATAAACAGAAAAATAGACAGGGGAGAACTTGTTGTTAAATAAACTACAGTTATCAACATATTCGACTTAATCACATCCCTTTTAAAAAACCAAGCAACTAAAAGAATAGCTAATACTATGAGTGAAAGAAGAAATGCATAAATAGCAAAGCCATAATTTACGTCATACTCCGCTTGCTTTGCTTGATACATTAAATACCACTCAAATATAAAAAAACCTATTAATCCTATTTGATAAATTCTATTTAGCATAATTTCAAACCTATTGATTATTACTAACTATGGATTTGGATAATTCGTCCCTTCCGTACCTGCCCCAACACGACTAGTTGCAGAGCTAGGCTGTGGTGTTGGTGAAGTAGACATAAAATTATTAATTGATTTACTGTTGTTTTTAAGATTTTTTTCATCAACATTACCATGCGTAACTCCAGCACTAGTAACATTATAGTTACTCACTCTAGTTTTCAATGGATCAGCAGCCGTATTAGGTCCTCCATTTGACCCTGGCGAATTACTTGTACCACTATCACTACTACTACTTCCACTTGAATTGGAAGAGGAACTAGATGTTACTCCCGTAGAACGCGAAGAACTAGATGGACCAGAGTCGCTAGTTTGATAAATATTTCGATTAACTTTAACATTATCAGGTATTGTAGTATTTACAGTTGAATTTTGAGCTGGACCATCAGAAGCATCAACTGTTATCAAAAGATCAACGATAATTCCCTCTTCATTCAGTTTATTTGCTAGCTCTACTGCAAAATCACCTCCATAACTGTACCCATAAATAATAAGTTTTTCTCCTTTAACATAATTATCTCGAACAAAAGACAAAGCACTTTCAATAGAGCTTCCAGAAGTCCAACCTGGCGCAATGACAGTCCCATTAAACTCAACTCCTCTAGCCATTGCTTCCTTTTTGGCATTTAAAACAATCTTTCCTGTTGTTCCAGCATCTTCAGGTTTTAATGTTGCCCCACCTCCTGTGGGACCTCCCGTAAATGCAACAACTACATCATTCCCATCAGGATCCTTAAAAATCATAGGATTATTTAAAGCAAAATTATACGAACTTAACCCTGGATACTTTGCTGCTAAAGCATCCACCGCCAACCATCTCATCAACCTAGGATCATAAATCCGAGCCCCAAAATCATAAGAATTCCCAGAACCTTTTAATTCATCATCTTTTTCCATCCCATTAAACCCATAACGATATAAGTTAGAGCTAAATGACCTACCTGGCATTGAAGACCCGCCGGGGTAGTAATCCCGTAGTAAAGTTCTCCACTCTCTCATTAGTATTCCTCTTCATTTGCAAAAAATTTCTTTTGCATTATTACAAGCATTGACACTCCAATAAAAATAGAAGAATCGGCAATATTAAAAACTGGCTGAAAAAACTGATAATAATCTCCCCCAATCCAAGGAATCCATTTTGGGTAACTCCCTTCAAAAAGCGGAAAATAAAACATATCTACAACCCTACCATGAAGAAAATTGGCATAACCGCCGTCAGCAGGAAACATACTTGCAACATGAAATGGAGTACTTGCTTCAAATATTAATCCATAGAAAAGACTATCGATAATATTACCTAATGCTCCTGCAAAAATCAGTGAAATACTTATGAGTAATAAAAAGTGCTTCTTTTGTTTAATAATTATCCAAAGATAATATGCAATACCAATAACAGCAGCTATACGAAAAACACTCAAGAATATTTTACCAAAATCACCTCCCCCAAATAGCTTCCACCCAAAAGCCATTCCCTCGTTCTCGACAAAATGTACAAAAGCCCAATTACCAAATATTGGTATTGAGTCACCAATAAACATATTTGTTTTTACCCAAATTTTAAGTAGCTGATCTAGTATTAGAACAATGATTATAAGTAAAGCGTACTTCTTCAAAATTAAATCTTTAAACTATTTGTTTACTTTACGCGATAACTTAGCATCAATACTTAAGGTAGCATGAGGTACTGCACGCAAGCGTTCTTTAGAAATAAGCTTTCCAGTTTCTCTGCAAACTCCATAAGTCTTATTCTTAATTCTAATTAGCGCATTCTCTAAATTTCTAATAAATTTCTGTTGGCGGGCTGCCATTTGAGCATTCTCTTCTTTTGAATTAACCATATTTCCCTCTTCCAGCACTTTAAAACTTGGAGCAGTATCATTGGTACCATTCTCATTAGTATTAGTATATGCTTCAATCAAAAGCTTTAAATCATTCTTAGCTTCTTCTAATTTATTCTCTATTATCTGACGAAATTCTTGTAAATCTTCATCCGAATATCTTTCTCTTGCTTCATTCTCTTCCATGATATTTGTTTTTTCAATGTTAATATTTCAATAAAATAATAAAACTCAGAAAAACTATAACGTTCACTAAGCTATTTTATTGATACTAATTTTCACCGTTATTTCTTTATCTAATTCCAACTCATCCATAGCATCTATGTCTGTTGAGGTCCAAGATAATTTTTCTGTTAATGTTTCCGAACAAATGTAATCATAATTATCTTTTACAACATCATAAATTAACGAATTGTTTAAAACTTCTATTTCGATTTTATCAGTAACCTCAAATTTCTTGTCTTTTCTAAGATTCTGAATTCTATTAATAAATTCTCTAGCCAAACCCTCTTTACGCAATTCCTCTGTAATAGTAATATCTAAGGCAACTGTTAAATTCCCAATACTACTAACAGCCCAGCCAGGAATATCTTGAGTGAGAACCTCCACATCTTCTAAACCGATATTAACAATCTCACCATTTATATTCAATGAGTAGCTAGAATTCTGCTCCAAATCTTTTATTTCATCTACTCCAAATTGATTAATTGCAGCTGCAATCTGCTTCATCATTTTGCCATATTTAGGACCAAGAGTCTTAAAATTTGGCTTAATTTTCTTTACTAAGATATCAGAATCATCAGTCAAAAATTCTAACTCTTTTACATTAACCTCTGACAAAATTAAATCTCTAATTTTCTCAATCTGTGATAGCATATGCTCATCACCCACAGGAATTAATATCTTCTGTAATGGCTGACGAACTCTATTCTTACTTTGCTTACGTAATCCTAGCACCATTGAAGAATACTTCTGTGCCATTTGCATACGTTCTTCAAGCTTTTTATCAATCTCTTTTTCAACTGCTGGCTTCCAGTCTGTTAAATGTATTGAGTCTGCTGTAAGTTTATTACTAATATTATTCAAATCTTGATATAACTTATCCATAAAGAATGGAGCTATTGGAGAACTCAACTGAGCTACACTTATTAAGCAACGATACAACGTTTGATATGCAGAAATCTTATCATCGCTATAGTTTCCTTTCCAGAATCTACGACGCGATAAACGTACATACCAATTGCTAAGGTGAGCATCTACAAAGTTCTGAATAGAACGAGCAGCACGAGTTGGCTCATAATTATTATAAGATTCTTCAACACTAATAATTAAACTATTAAGTTCAGAAAGTATCCATCTATCAATTTCTGGTCTTTCAGAATATGCTATATCTTTCTCATCATAAGTAAAGCCATCAATATTTGCATATAGGGCAAAGAACGAATACGTATTATAAAGTGTGCCGAAAAACTTACGTTGCACTTCGCCAATTCCTGCAGTATCAAATTTCAGGTTATCCCAAGGTTGAGAATTTGAAATCATATACCAACGAGTAGCATCAGGACCAAATTTATCTAAAGTCTCAAATGGGTCAACAGCATTGCCAAGTCTCTTTGACATTTTATTGCCCTTTTTATCAAGGACTAATCCATTAGAAATAACATTTTTATAGGCTACAGAATCGAAAACCATAGTAGCAATAGCATGAAGTGTAAAAAACCAACCACGAGTTTGGTCAACTCCTTCTGCAATGAAATCTGCTGGATAATTCTCTTCAAAATGCTCTTTATTCTCAAACGGATAGTGAAATTGAGCATAAGGCATTGACCCTGAATCAAACCAAACATCAATTAAGTCTGGCTCACGGAACATTTTTTGTCCATTTTCCGAAATAAGTACAATCTTATCAGCATAAGGTTTATGAAAATCAAAAGTTTCATAATTCTCTTTCGACATATCTCCAGGAACAAAATTTTGTAATGGATTTTCAGTCATAAAACCTGCCTCAACAGATTTCTCAATTGCAACTTTAAGCTCTTCAGCAGAACCAATACAAATTTGTTCTTTCCTATCCTCTGTAACCCATATTGGCAAAGGAATACCCCAAAAACGAGAACGACTTAAATTCCAATCTACTAGATTCTCTAACCAATTACCAAAACGACCTTCACCCGTTGATTTAGGCTTCCAATTGATGGTATTGTTAAGTTCTAACATTCGCTTTTTGTAATTTGTAGTTTTTACAAACCACGAATCCAATGGATAATATAAAATTGGTTTATCTGTACGCCAACAATGAGGATAATTGTGAACATGCTTTTCTATTTTAAAAGCTTTATTCTCCATTTTTAGCATTACAGAAAGATCAATATCCAATGTTGCATCTTTATCATTTAGTTCAGCACTGTATGCATTCTTTACATATCGACCAGCATACTCTTTATACAAATCAATATTTACATATTCGCGAACAAAATCCTTAGATAAATCTTCAATTCTATAAAAACGCCCTTGCAAATCAACCATTGGTCGGCGCACTTCCTCATCATCAATAAGTACAAGAGGTACAATACCAGCAGCTTTTGCCACTCTATCGTCATCAGCACCAAAAGTTGGAGCAATATGGACTATTCCGGTACCATCTTCGGTAGTAACAAAATCACCAACAATAACCTTAAAAGCATCTCCCATTGGTTTAATAAATGGAATTAATTGTTCATAGCTAATTCCTGCAAGCTCACTACCTTTGTATTCTCCTACTATCTGAAAAGGAATATTCTTATCTCCTTTATTATAATCTTCTAGTTTTAGTTCTGCATTTTTCTCTGAGAAATAGGCCGAAACTCTGTCTTCAGCAAGAATTACTGTAATAGCGATACCTGTATATGGATTGAAAGTTTTTACTTTCTTATAATTAATCTTTGGACCAACAGCTAGAGCTGTATTCGATGGCAAAGTCCATGGAGTTGTTGTCCAAGCAAGCATATGAATATCAGCATCGTCAGCATCAAATACAAATTCAGAAGCTTCATTGCGAATCAATTTAAACTGCGCAACAGCAGTAGTGTCTTTCACATCTTGATAACAACCTGGCTGATTAAGTTCGTGAGTACTTAAACCTGTACCAGCAGCTGGAGAATATGGTTGAATGGTATAGCCTTTATACAATAAATCTTTATCGTATAATTGCTTCAACAGCCACCAAACTGACTCTATATATTTATTATCGAAAGTAATATATGGATCATCAAGGTCAACCCAATAACCCATTTCCTTAGTAAGATTATCCCAAAGATTTTTATATTTCATAACCTCTGTACGGCATGACTTATTATACTCTTCAACAGTAATTTTAGTACCAATATCTTCTTTAGTAATTCCAAGGCTTTTTTCAACGCCAATTTCCACTGGCAAACCATGAGTATCCCAACCAGCTTTACGATTTACACGATAACCTTGCATAGTTTTAAATCGGCAAAACAAATCTTTAATAGTACGAGCCATGACATGATGAATACCAGGAACCCCATTTGCTGAAGGAGGACCTTCATAAAACACAAAAGTTGATTTATCGGCTCTATTTTCTACCGATTTCTCAAAAACATTTTCTTTATCCCATTGCTGCTTCACTTCTTTACCTATAGAAGCTAAGTCTAATCGCTGATATGTATTATATTGTTTACTCATATTTAATGAATTATATGCTGATTTATTTAACCGGCAAAAGTACTAATAAAAGATAAAAGTATAATTAATAATTATTGAAGTTTCATTCTAAAGTAAAAAATTCATACTTAAATATTTTTTACCTTTGCCGATTAATTACTTTTCAATTTGAAGTGATTAGATAATCGTATTTACAATCATTTTTAAAGAATATTCGTATGAAAAAAACACTAATTATTATCGGCTCATTAATAGCTTTATCATTTACAACTATTTCTTGTTCTAATAGTACAGCTCAAGCGCAGACTAACAATAAAGACAACAAAGTTAAAGCTATTGTGACTGAGAATCCTCAAGAAATAAAAGTTGTTTCAGATCAGAAAGAGCAATTGGTGAAAATCAGTACAGACTATGGTGATATGGTAATTAAGCTTTATAATGAAACTCCCAAACACCGCGATAACTTTATTAAACTTGCAAAAGAAGGGTTTTATAATGGTACAATATTTCATAGAGTAATAAAGAGTTTTATGATTCAAGGAGGAGATCCAGAATCAAAGAATGCTGTTGCTGGTGCAATGTATGGCAATGGTGGCCCTGGTTATACTATTCCTGCTGAGTTTAATAAGAATCTATTTCATAAAAAGGGGGCTTTGGCTGCTGCTCGTTTAGGCGATGGTCAAAATCCAAAGAAAGCTTCTTCCGGAAGTCAGTTTTATATTGTACAAGGGAAAAAATACACTAATTTAGAGATTAGTACTTTGGAAAAAAGAATGGGAAGAATGATTTCTTCTGAGCAAAAAGAAGCATATTCGACAATTGGTGGAACTCCATTCTTGGATATGAATTATACTGTTTTTGGAGAGGTAATAGAAGGAATGGATGTAATTGATAAAATTGCAGCAGTAAAAACACTTCCTGGAGACAGACCTGAGAAGGATGTGAAAATAACAGTAACTGTTATTGAATAATAATAATTTAGAACAATAAGATTTTAACATCATAACTTAGATGAAGAATAAGATAGAAGATATTAAGGAGCAATTAGAGAGCTTAAAAATTGATT
>QMPB01000201.1 GCA_003648395.1 Bacteroidota bacterium | reverse complement strand
TTCTGTTTACGAAATGGTGGGTGCCACCGCTACGTATCCCAATGGTGGAGTATATCAAAAACCTATTTTCATTACAAGAATTGAAGATAAAAATGGTAATATACTTGAAACATTTAAAAGTAAACCAACTGATGCCCTCGATGAAAGAACATCTTATCTTATGTTAAGCCTTATGAAAGGCGTGGTTGAAAGTGGTACTGGAATTAGATTGAGGTATAAATATAAGTTTACAAATCCTATTGCTGGTAAAACAGGCACAACAGATAACAACTCTGATGGTTGGTTTATGGGGCTTACACCAGATTTAGTTTCTGGAGTGTGGGTTGGAGCAGAAGACCGTTCTGTTCACTTTAGAAGTACTCACTTAGGACAAGGTGCAAATATGGCTCTGCCTATTTGGGCTATTTATATGAAAAAAATATATGCCGATAGCACACTTAATATTTCACAAGGTGATTTTGAAAGACCAGCCTCAGTAAAAGATGAAGATATTAATTGCGATTCAGAAGCAGAAGGAGATACTATAACTCACATTGAAGTTGACGAGTTTGGATTTTAGGGTTTTCTACGCCGCTTTCAATACAATTTTCTACATTACATATCCAAACTCACTCAAACTGACGTAGAAAATGTCATTGTATTAGCTTCTTATCTCTACAATAAATCATTAGCTAAATTAGCCAACTCTGACCTTTCTCCTTTTTCTAACTTTATATGTGCATAAATAGGATGATGCTTTATCTTATCAATTAAATATGAAAGTCCATTAGATTGAGAATCAAGATATGGTGTGTCAATTTGATAAACATCTCCAGTGAAAATTATCTTGGTGTTTTCTCCAGCACGAGTTATTATGGTTTTTACTTCATGAGGGGTTAAGTTCTGAGCTTCGTCCACTATGAAAATAATATTTGATAAACTTCTACCTCGAATATATGCCAAAGGAGAAATTAATAGTTTCTCTTTTTCAAGCATTTAATCAAAACTCTTATATTCTTTATCGTTCTCATTATATTGGTTTCTTATGAATTTAAGATTATCAAATAATGGCTCCATATAAGGATTTAACTTTGACTTTATATCTCCTGGTAAATAGCCAATATCTTTATTACTTAATGGCACTACTGGCCGAGAGAGGAATATTTGCTTATATGCTTTTTTTTGTTCCAGTGCACAAGCTAAGGCTAAAAGCGTTTTACCTGTTCCTGCTACACCTTGCAAGCTGACCAATTTAATATCAGGATTAGCTATTGCATGCATGGCAAATACCTGCTCAGCATTTCGTGGTCGTATTCGTTGAGCGTTCTTCTTTTCTATTCTTTCAATGAGTTTAGTAATAGGATTATAATAAGCTAATGCTGATGATCTTCCGTTTTTGAGAATAAAATATTGATTTGGAATTAGATTTTCTAAATTTATATCCTTTGGTTCTATGAAACCATCTTCATAAAGCTTTACAATTACTTCAGAAGGTAGATTTTCGATTAGTTTTTTGCCAGTATAAAGCTCATCAATATTCTGAATTTTACCAGTTTGAAAGTCTTCTGCATTTAGATTTAGAGCTTTTGCCTTTAAACGCAAATTTACATCTTTACTAACCATAGTAACCTTGTAATTGAGATATGTTTCCTGCATTTTTAGAGCAGCATTTAATATCCTATGGTCTTTTTTCTCACTTCCAAAAACTTTTACAGCATCAAACATGCCTTTGGTATCTTCGTTCATCACAACCATAAGCTTCCCCTTATTCTTTCCTTCAAGTTGTACCCAATCTTGTAGAACCCCATTCTCCGAGAGCTTATCAAGTATTCGTATGAATTCCCTAGCCTCAAAATTCTTGGTTTCATTACCCTTTTTGAAATTATCCAATTCTTCCAATACACTAATGGGAATTGCTATATTATTATCTTCGAAACTATTAATGGAATTGTGATTGTAAAGGATTACAGAGGTATCAAGTACAAAAATTTTCTTTTTCTTTTTTGCCATAATTTACGAACTTTGATTAGTGCTGTAAATATAGGAAGTAAAAATCTGAAATCAATATATTCTTAATTCTTTGTCTTAACATACTAAAGTTGAAAACTCTACTATTAGAATCTATCAGCAATATACTTCTATACTGAGCCGTGATAGAAAATTGTATTTAGTAAATATCCTATTTTGTGCCTAGTCAATGCATAATTTCTTTGCATAGCCGTAGAAATAAATTATAAAGAAGAACCTGCCTGCAGCAGGCAGGTAGGTGCAAAAGATGCGTTTAATATTACAAATTTCTATGTCGTCCCAATATTATAATAATTAGATATTAATATATTGTATTATCGAGACTAATTTACACTAAAAATATAAATTTTAGATATTACTTGATTCGGGTATTATTTAACTAATACCCGCCCAAAAACTATCTGTTTTTGTGTCTTTGACCATCTGCCAGCATGCAGGGAAGAAAGCACCAAAGATGAAGCCTTCTACAACTCATCAGGGCAATATTTGGTATTTTCTTTCAAAGACTAATTAAGTATCATAAACTTACTTTTTATTATCCAAAATAAATTTCGTAATTCTACCCTAAGAAAGTAGTATTTTCGCTTTAATTAATTTATCTTTATTAATGCCCATGAAGAATATTCGTAATTTTTGCATAATAGCACATATTGACCACGGTAAAAGCACTTTAGCCGATAGACTTTTAGAATATACCGAAACAGTTTCAGAACGAGATGCCCAAGCTCAAGTACTCGATGATATGGAATTGGAGAGAGAAAGAGGTATTACTATTAAGAGTCATGCTATTCAAATGGATTATGAAAAAGATAATGAAAACTATGTTCTAAATCTAATTGACACTCCCGGTCATGTTGATTTTTCTTATGAAGTATCTCGTTCAATAGCTGCTTGCGAAGGAGCTTTGCTTATTGTAGATGCTACTCAGGGTATTCAGGCTCAGACTATTTCAAATTTATACTTAGCTATTGAGAATGATTTAGAAATAATACCAATCATGAATAAAATGGATTTGCCAAATGCAATGCCATTAGAAGTAGCTGATCAGATAATTGACCTTATTGGCTGCGAATTAGAAGACATTATTGAAGCAAGTGGTAAAACTGGTTATGGCGTTGACAAAATTATTGATGCAATTATTGATATTGTCCCTGCACCAAAGGGAGACCCCGAAGCGCCACTTCAAGCTCTAATTTTTGACTCTGTCTTCAATTCTTTTAGAGGAATTATTGCTTATTTTAAAATTATTAATGGTACTATTAAAAAAGGAGATCTTGTAAAATTTTATAATACTGGTAAAGAATATAAAGCTGATGAAGTTGGAGTTCTTCGTCTTGAAAGAGAATCAAGAAAAACTCTTGCTGCTGGTGATGTTGGTTATATCATTTCTGGAATTAAAGCTTCTAAAGAGGTTAAGGTTGGTGATACAATAACTCACACTAATGCTCCATGCGAAAAATCTATTGGTGGATTTGAAGATGTGAAACCTATGGTTTTTGCAGGAATCTATCCTGTTGATGCAGAAGATTATGAAGACCTTAGAATGGCAATGGAGAAACTGCAACTTAATGATGCTTCTCTAACTTATGAGCCAGAATCTTCCGCTGCTTTAGGTTTTGGTTTCCGTTGTGGGTTTCTTGGCTTACTTCATATGGAGATTATTCAAGAGCGTTTGGATAGAGAATTCGACATGAATGTAATTACCACAATGCCTAATGTATCCTATAAAGTTCATACTCGTAAAAATGAGATTCTTGATGTTTATAATCCTTCAGGATTACCAGATATTTCAAGAATTGAACATATTGAAGAACCAATGATACTAGCTCAAGTTATACTTCAAGCCGACTATATGGGTCCTGTGATGAAACTATGCCTTGATAAACGTGGTGTTCTTAAAAATACCGTTTTCCTTACAAGCAATAGAGTTGAACTTTCTTTTGATATGCCTTTGGGTGAAATTGTTTTCGATTTCTACGACAAACTTAAAAGTATCTCCAAAGGTTATGCTTCTTTCGATTATCATTTGAATGGATTCCAGCCAGCAAAACTTGTTCGCCTTGACATATTATTAAATGGAGAATATGTAGATGCTCTAAGTGCTTTACTTCATCACAGTAATGCCTATAATTTTGGACGTAAAATATGCGTTAAACTTAAAGACTTAATACCTCGTCAACAGTTTGATATAGCTATTCAGGCAGCAATTGGTGCAAAAGTCATCGCCCGAGAAACTGTTAAAGCTGTTCGTAAAGATGTTACTGCTAAGTGTTATGGCGGTGACATTACCCGTAAACGTAAACTACTCGAAAAACAAAAGAAAGGTAAAAAACGTATGCGCCAGGTAGGAAATGTGGAAGTACCACAGACTGCTTTTCTTGCTGTATTGAAAATGGACTAAAAGAACACGGATAGTACAGATAAAACAGATTTGCACAAATTAAAATTTTAATAAGGAAAGTGCTGTAAGAAATTGTAAGAAGCTATGCGTAAACAAAGAGTACAGCAAACAATTAATACCCCACGAAAATGACCAATCAAGAAATAATAAACTCCACAGTAGAATATTTTAAAGAGCAACTTAGTGGCGAAACTACAGGTCACGATTGGTTTCATATACAAAGAGTATGGAAATTATCAAAAGCCATTGCCAATAAAGAAGGGAAAATGAATATGTTTGTTGTAGAAATGGGCGCTTTACTTCACGATATTGCCGATCATAAATTTCATGGTGGTGACGATAAAATTGGAGCAATAAAAGCTCGAGAATATCTTGAAAAGTTTGAAATAGATTCTCAAAGCATCGATAAAATAGTTCAAATAGTTGAAGAAATTAGTTTCAAAGGCTTGAAAGTACCAACAATAATGAGCACCAAAGAAGGTGAAATAGTGCAGGATGCTGATAGGCTTGATGCTATTGGCGCAATTGGCGTAGCTAGAGCTTTTGCTTATGGAGGGTCCAAAAACAGACCTATATACAACCCTATTATTAAACCGGTTTGTCATACATCATTTGCTGCTTACAAAACTAGCACTGCTCCCACTATTAATCATTTCTATGAAAAACTTCTTGGGCTTAAAGACAGATTAAATACTGAAGCAGGAAAAATAGAAGGAGAAAGAAGACATGCTTTTATGGAAGAATTCTTAAAGAATTTCTATAAGGACTGGGATGCTAATATTAGCTAATCTTTACAAGAAAACCTCTGCTATAGCACGATTTTATTGTGTAGTATACAAAACTAATAATAATATCAAACTATTAATCCAATCAGCAAATTCTAAGCGATACAATCGGGCTGCAGCTAAGGAGAGATAAAAGTTTGACCAGCTGTTGAAAATATAAAATTACCTAAAACCATGCATATTTACTTAACATTATTTAGCACCAATTAAAATACATTTTTTACTACTTTAGCAAATTATTAAAAAACACTAAAGCTTCAAGAAATCATTATGGCACAAAAAGAGGATAAGTTTAATAAAAGAAGACTTCGGGCTTCCTACTTCACTTCTGTAATTAGTATTACTCTTGTGCTTTTTATTCTAGGTTTTTTTGGGCTTATTGTTCTACATTCCAAAATGATAGGTAAGCATGTTCGAGAAAATATTCAGATGAATGTGTATATGAAAAAGAATGCCAAAGAGGCTGAAATTTTCAGATTGAAAAAAGAAATGGACGCTACCAATAATGTGAAATACACAAAATATATTTCGGCAAAGGAAGCTAAAAAAATATATCAAGAGGAAATAGGTGAAGATTTTATTCAATTTCTTGATGGTGAAAATCCTCTTCATGCTAGCATCGAAATTCATCTTAATGAGAATTACGCTAATGTAACTGAGCTAAAGAAACTAGCTAATAAAATAGAAAAAAGAAGGATAGTTGAAGAAGTAAGATATCACGAAGATTATGTACAAGCAATTAATAAAAATATTGCGAGAATAAGTCTATTTTTTATGATAGTAAGTGGATTATTACTTCTAATTTCTATAGTCCTTATTAATAATACTATTCGTTTATCTGTTTATTCTAACAGATTTATTATCAGAAGTATGCGGCTTATTGGAGCTACTCAAGGATTTATTCGCAAGCCCTTTATTTGGCGCGGAATAGCACAAGGAATCATTAGTGCTTTACTTAGTATTGGATTGCTAATAGCTATTCTCTACAGATTTCATGAATTTTATCCAGACTTAATTAACATTCGAAATATCGACCTTTACTTAATGCTTTTTGGTGGTGTAATTACCACAGGAATTATTATCTCATGGTGGTCGAGTAGTTTATCTGTACGTAGATATTTAAGAATGAAAATCGACAATTTATATTTATCATAAAAATTATTTTACAATGTCTAAAGACAATACAACAGAATCAGTAGATTTCGTATTTGGCAAGAAAAATTATACAGTAATGATTGCTGGAATAGTTTTAATTATCATAGGGTTTTTCCTTTTAAGCGGCGGCGGTTCTAAAGATCCAAACGTTTTCAGTCCAGAGATTTTTAATACCCAAAGATTGGTAATATCACCATTGTTTATGTTTGCAGGTTTCGTACTCGAAGTATATGCAATTATGCTAAAGCCAAAGGATAAATAAATGAACGGATTAGAAGCTTTTATACTTGGCCTTATTCAAGGTTTAACAGAGTTTTTACCTGTGAGTAGTAGTGGCCACCTTGAGATTGTTAAAGCTATATTTGGAGACAATATGGCTCCTAAAGAAAGTATGTTGATGACAGTAATACTGCATGGTGCTACTGCTTTAAGTACAATAGTAATTTTCAGAAATGACATATTAGAAATCATCAAGGGTTTATTTCAGTTTAAATGGAATGATGAAATGAAATTTAGTCTTAAAATCGTTATTTCCATGATACCAGCAGCAATTGTTGGAGTTGTGTTCAGCGATGAATTGGAGACGTTCTTCGATGGAAAGCTACAATTAGTAGGGTTTATGTTGCTTTTAACTGGCGCATTGCTGTTTTTGGCCGATAGATCTAAAATTACAGCTAAGAATGTTGGCTATGGTCATTCTATAATTATTGGTATTTCTCAAATGATTGCAATATTGCCAGGTATTTCTAGATCCGGAGCAACTATTTCTACTGCTGTATTATTAGGAATAGATAAGGAAAAGGCAGCAAGATTCTCCTTTTTAATGGTAGTACCTCTTATTCTAGGAAAAGTTGCAAAAGATATATTAAGTGGTGAAATAACCACAGATAGTTCACAATTAATGCCTTTGAGCATTGGTTTTATTACTGCTTTTGTTACGGGACTAATTGCTTGTACTTGGATGATAAAGATTGTGAAAAACAGTAAGTTATCCTATTTTGCAATATACTGTTTCATTGTTGGTGGGATTGCAATTTCCTATACTTTATTTGTATAATATAATGAGTAATTTCGATTTTGTAAAAGGTGAAGTACTCTTAATTGATAAAGAGCTTGGTTGGACATCTTTTGATGCAGTGAAGAGCATTAGAGGAAGTTTGCAAAAAACTCATAATGTAAGGCGCTTTAAAGTTGGT
>QMPB01000200.1 GCA_003648395.1 Bacteroidota bacterium | reverse complement strand
GCATCATAAACCTCATTTAGTTTACGATCGTCCATAGCATCTTCGTATGACATATCAGAGCCCATTACAGATTGGCGGAGCATATGTCCAGAAATTTGTATAGTACGGTCAGTACTAGGAGAGTATATCCATAATTTATCAGTAAGTTTAAGCATTTTTGTACCTTTTTCTCGTACTGGAGATAAATATTCAGTATATGATTTCTCACTACCTATTGTATATGTTATTGAGGTCATTGTGCGGCTATTACGCTTACCGTGAATAGTCATTGAGGACTCTATTACCTGATTATCACTAGACATATTTCTATCTATATGCTCAAGAATCTCTGTTGCTGTTTGGCTATACGCTCCTATTGAAACCACTATTGCCATTATTAATACTATATATTTTTTCATTATATCTCTAATTTAATAAATGTTGTTTAAAAATCTTTTCTATATAAAGAACACCTAAACCTCCAACTCTTTAAATAAAGTTGCAGTTTTCCTTTTATAAATAGCATAACCCGCAAGTGCATTACCAAGAGTCATTGCAACTAAACCAGGAATAAATCCTACATAAAACAGATCAGGAGTTACAATTGCACGATAAACTGGAGGCATCATCATATCCACATTCTTCATCATAGCACTAAAATCAATACCATTTTCTTGCAAATAATAGCATGCTCCTACTCCTAAAATTGTACCAACTACTGAACCTATAAACCCGATAATTATTGCTTCAATAATTATCGTTTTATAAATATGACCTTTCTCCTCTCCTAACGCCAAGCGAACTCCATATTCACTATATCTACGCAAGCCACCTAGCAAGCCTGTATTCCAAAGCACTATCGACATAGCAATTATAAATATAAAAACCATAATACTTGTCATATTCTCGCCACGAGCAAGCATTTCTTTAAGTATTCCCTGTTCAGTAAGTTTAAACATTTGTGGAGAATATTCATCATCAATATTACTATACTTTCCATTAAAATCTGCTTTTAGAGAATCTGCTCTAATATCATCATAAGATGACCCTTTAAAATAACCTAATATTTCGCTGGTAGCATCTTCCATATCAAGGGCTTTTTGAGCGTCCTTAATATCAACTATAATAGCTCCTCTATCGAGCATACTTATTCCAAAACTAATGGTACCAGTTACATCAAAAGTTTGAAACATCATACTACCATACATTGTAGAACCAAAAATAGTAACTTTATCACCCAGCTTTACACCAAAACGCTCTGCAAACTCATCACTAATAAGAGCTTCACCACTTTTGCTAGGCATAACACCTTTTACTAATGATTTAGTAATATTCATTCGCTCAGGCTCATTAGTATTTTCAGAAAATAAATCTACAGCTTTACCCATGGCAGGACCTTGAGCTCTAGTTTCTCCATTAGCATCGGGTACATCAATCAAACCACCAAAATGAATCCTTTGAACCCATTCCACATCAGGATATTCTGTATTTAATTTTTGCATCCAATTCTCCGCATCAAGTAGCGCTAAATCATTTGGAATCTGCTTTTCGTTTTCTGCATATGCACGAGTCATAATTTTAACATGACCAGTGGTAAATTTGGCGTTCATATCAACCATATCGGTAAATATCCCTTTCATCCAACCACTCATAAAAATGGTTAGAAATACACCAAGGGAAATTACAATAATAGGCAGCAAACTCCTACTTTTATCCCTTAATATTCCTTTTAATAAAAACTTTATCATTATCTTATATTTAGTGATAATATTCTAAAAATATCATCTGATATATTTAATTTAATTACTGAAGTTTACCTTTTAGAGCATCAGTAGGCCTCATCTTAGAAATTTTACGAGCAGGCAAATAGCTAACAATTGTAGCCGAAATCACCACCAATAAAAGCGAACTAAAAATCATTCCAATACTATAGTATGGATAAATAACATCTGCAACAGCAATGCCCATATCCTGCGAACTGCTTCCAAATGACAAACCTATACTATCTAGCCATAAGAAAAGAGGAATACCATAAGCCGCTCCAACTATTGCCGCCAAAATACTATGGGCACCTCCTTCAACAGTAAAAATACCAACTACCTGACTACGAGTCATTCCAAGAGCTATATAAGTTCCAATTTCTTTCTGTCGGCGGAATATTGATAAAACCTGTGTATCGAAAATAGCCAATAATGCTATCAATAATAGCATGCCACTTATCACCATTCCACCAGCTTTTTTGGATTGAATAAGAGCATCAAATTCTTTAAGTAAGAAATCAGTGGTTTTAAAATCCCAGCCATCAATCTCTGAAAGTGAGCTATTTTCACCCGCAACTAATAAGGTAGCTTGATTAGGCAAACCTATCATTTCTTGCAAAACATTAATATCCAAATATATCTGACCATTTTCTACACTTGGCACATCAGTTTTAAAAATTGCGGCAATATTAATATCTATGGCATCAAACATTCCGTTCTTATCTCTCCATCTCACCAAAACTTTATCACCAACCTTAAGACCAGCATCCTTTGCCATACGTCTTCCAATAATTGCCGAATATCCATTTTGCACATTATTAAGGTCACTAGTTGGAAGCTTAAGTATTCTCTGATTTGGGTCAACACCTTTTAATAAAACGCTTTGCATTCTTCCTTCAGGATACATATTTGCCTGCCTTACCAATATTGGAGTAAGTTCGCCTCTATCAATCATAGCAGCAACATCCTCTGAAACAAGCTTATGTGCATCTTGAAAAGTATAGGGATCGTATCTATCATAGCTCTGCTCCCAGTATTGACCTTCGCCAATTTCCCAATCCTGTGTATCGTTTCTTGCTTGTCGGTTCCACCCTTCTATCATTCCATTATAAAATATCATAAGAACAAAGGCAAAAGAAAGCACAGAAACATTTAGCCAAGTTCTTAAACCTGCACCAACTAAGTTCTTATATGCTAATTTTATTGCTATCATTTTATTTAGTTTTATAGATTTGAGAATTCTTTCTTACCGCAAATTCTTCTTGCGTTTCGTCTCTCAAAACTTTACCATCTTCAAGAGCTATAATTCTATCGAGGTATTGCATCACTTTTTCGTCATGAGTTGAAAAAACAAATGTAACTCCAAGTTCCTTATTAAGCTTTTTCATTGTTCGAAGAATATGGTGAGAGTTCTCAGAATCCAAATTAGCAGTAGGCTCATCAGCAAGCACTATTTCTGGCCTTTTAACCATAGCACGAGCAATAGCAACACGCTGACATTCACCACCAGAAAGCATACTAGGCTTAGAATATACCTTATCGGTAAGTCCAACCCATTCCAGTGCTTGCATTACAGCTTTTTTGCGCTCAACAGCACTCATCTTTTGCAATAAAAGAGGAAATTCTACATTCTCGAATACTGTATAAACTGGCAAGAGATTATAAGTTTGAAAAATAAATCCTATATGCCTATTTCTAAGACCTGCTGATTGCTTATAAGTAAGCTCAGCAATGGATTTTCCCATAACCTCGGCTGTACCTTTGGTGGGTGTGTCCAACGACCCTATAATATTAAGCAAAGTAGTTTTGCCAGAACCACTAGGGCCAATTAATCCAGCAAATTCTCCCTTTTTTACTTCCATATTAATATCGCTAAGGGCTGTGAAAAAACCATCTCCCACAGGAAATTGTTTTTCTAAATTATTAATCTTTATTATGCTCATAATTCTTATGTTTAATTAATCCTTTGCAAGAAACTACCAAATATGGCCTTATTCTCATTTTTGACACCTTCTTATCAAAGTTAATTTATATTTATTATTACTATTATATTTAATTGTTATTTACCTTTTTGCTATGCAAAAAGGTAATCTAAAAGCTTTCGGTTAATGATTGTAAACAAACATAAATTGTATGCCCTTGCCAGCAAATAAATTGCTTGCTCCTGTTGGTGTAATTAAATTATCAGGATTCCAATATGCCATTATATAAAAGGTGGTTTTATCAAAATTACGAAACCAGTTTACAAAATTATATACCTGCTCTGATTTCCAATCATAATAAAAAATTGCCTGAATATTATCGAACATACCTATTGGATACATTAGCGATAATCCTGTATTATTTTGAGTGCTAACAAACTCAAAAGCTTTACTATCACTAGCAAACAGCATATGCTCAATGGTAACAATTAATCCTGCGCCAACATTAAAAGTATAGTCAGCACCAATAGTCATAATTTCTTGGTGGGTCAATGCTCCCAAATCCTTACTTTTATTCACATAAGAACCTTCAATCCATAATCCAATAAGCAAATCCCATTTAGCATCTATTCCTATTCTATTTTCAGGAACTTTCTCATAGGAAGGAATGAATTTTGAATATTTTCGAGAATCCACCACTCGATGATGGTACGAAAGCCCTGCTTCTCCAAGTGGTATAGGGAATTGCACTCTACCTCCAAACTCAGGAATATCAATATTGGTTTCTAAGATTTCCATTCCTTTAGTATTTTCATTGCCATAAAGTCCCCAAAGCCAAATATTAACATTATTCAAGAAATAATATCTTGCCAAGGCACCATAAACACCGTCGGTAAGCTGAAGCGGGTCGCGAGGATCTACCTGATCGAACCAACGGAGGGCACGCATCATAACAGCAGTTCCAAAATCAATTTTTTGAAGACCTACTCTAAACTCAAATTGTGATGAAGAATAACGACCCCAAAGTCGGTAAGGACTAATATTTCCATTAAAATCAGTAGAGTCCCAAAAGTGAACACCCATATCTCCAACAATATTAGCTGAAGCTTCAAAATCGATAAGGTGATTCTTTTTCAAACGTATTTTATAATTTGCCTGTGGAATATATCGTGCTCCTAAATATAAGGGATAAGGATTATTACCATTAATATGAGCCCATGTAGAAAGCTGCCCCTTATACTCAAAATTAGTTTTGGAAGTATCGACTTTAGTTTGCGAAAAGCTACATATAGCTAATAAAATAAAAGCTGTAAATAGAATAATATGATAAAAATACTTGCTCATAACTAACTATTTATCTTTTGCAACTATACCATAAAACAACATATTCATAGCTTCCATAATAAAATCTTTAGGAGTAGCAAATTGCGCCATAAGTTTTTCATCTTTTATGAAATCCTGCATTTTATAACTATAAGCCATTACAAAATCTATATTTACTTCTTTTCTTATAAAGCCTTTCTTTTGAGAATCCTCATAAAAGTCCTTAACTTTCTTTTGGGACTTCTCTGCCAATGAGTTTAAATGCTTATCCAACCCAAATTGGGGATTTACATATATGTCGTTCAAAAACTCTGGGCTAAAATCTCTAATAGCTTCTAACTTCATAATAAATATATTCTCAAGAATTTCTGAAAAAGACATATCACTATTCACTAATTTATCAAATTGCAACATTGAAGACGCAATCAAATCATCTAGAATAGAAATTACCAATTCTACTTTATTTGGAAAGTATTTATAAAAAGTCATTTTACTAACATTAGCTTCTCGGCATATTTCTTCAATACTAATTCGTTTTACTCCATGCTTCCAAAAGAGCTCTTTCCCCTTGGTTTTAATGGCTATGTATTTAGGATTTGTATTATTATCAATCATAACATCTTACTTTTAAGCTACAAATATACGTTTTTTATCATTATAAACATAAATCGTATAGTTTAATTGTAAAAGTATAATAAATAAATGTAAATAGGTTTTGATTTGATGACGAATCAAGAAAACTAAAAATATCTAGTAATAATTTTACCTATAAGTTATTTGGTTTATACAGCAATACTTTTGGCGGCAAGTCATAGAAACCTTTTATTAAGTGCATAAAAATCGGATGCGATGTGTTGAGTATAATCGAAATATAGTTCAACATAGACTCCACGCTGGGTCTTGCAGACCGCTTAGAGTCCTATTTATTAGCCACTGCTTTTTTTATTATTTTTTCAAATTCATTTTTCCATTCAACAAATCCATCTTTAGATTCGAGCAATTTGTTTTTATGGTAAAGTGTTTCAAACAAGAAATCATTTCCATCATCAATTTTTACCAATTGTTTATATTTTTTTCTCCCGTTAATTCTTATGTAATTAATGATTTTATCTATTTTATTTAGTTTTTCAAAGAAATCATATTTCGAATCAAAACTCCAAATGTAAGTTGCATGAGAATTTAATAATTCCCAACAAAAATGATTGACATTACCGTTTTCTACATAAAATAGAAATCCGAATAGAGGTTTAAGTGTAAATCTTAATTGGTAATTACCTTCTTGCTTTAAACCAGCCAAATACTCTAATTGCTTTTTGTTCTTAACACTCTTTATTTTGATTATTGAGTTTAGAATTTTTTGAGGTTCTTTATTTATTGATTCTTTAATGGTTGCGCTTAAGTATGATTCTTCAATTAGCTCCTCAATACTAAAAATATTCTTGTTAACTTTTTCCGTATCAACGGTATCAAATATTTCAACTTCAATTAAGTTATTAACTGTAGAAATTACATTTTCGTTGATGGATTGTATTTCCTCAGAAGTTGCTTCATAACTAATTAATTTGCCAAACTGAACTTCTCCATTTAATTGTACTTTAAACTTTTTTCCTTTTTTAAAATATTTCGGGAAGTAGTTTCTTACATGGTGATACTCACAAAGAATCTTATTATTAAAAATTTTAATTTCTTCCTTCTTTGAGCATAAATATGGTTTAAAAACTACACTTACAAAACCTTCCTTGAAATTAGCGTTTTTATAGTAATGTGAGAATTCCTTATTTATTTTAACTGCTTGATGCTCTACGAATTCGATATTGTCATTAGAAGGCTCAGAAGATCTAATTAATTTGAAGTTCGAATTATTAAATCTTTCCTCAATTTCTGAATGTTCGTTATCCTTATTCTTTAGATTAGGTAATCCTTCCATAATACCGGAAAGTTCACTTATTTGATAAGAACTCAATTGTCGCTCAATTTTAGACCAATCAAATTTTTCAAATTGAAAATATTTTACCGGTTTCTTTTGCTTTTGCTTGTAATAATTCGAATTGTTTTTTGGGAAATAGTCTAAAACTCGAATCCTAACTGTTTTCGTTTCAAAGTCGAAATTAAATAATTCAACTTCCCAGAAAATGTCACGACCATAACTAAAACTCACTCCATCAGGAATATTAGTATCTCTAATATCGATAAAATCATTTTCGGTATAATAAAATTTACTGTCTTTTATCCTTAATATCTTAGTTAAAATGGTCATTTTTCAAACTTGTGGCTAACAGGAATCCTCGCCTGTCTACCGGATTTCCTCTCGTTATGGATATAACTCCAATAATAATTTTAGAACTATTACCCTTAAACCCATTTAACGGTTTTTGTGAGCAGCTAATGTACTATTTATTTTAGCGCAGAATTTGTAATCTGTAATTTATCTTTCCTTAAAATAACTAATATGTGGGCGTATATGGCTATTATTGTTAGTATAAAGCTCTTTAGTTTTGCCTTTAGTTCATTTATACAAATTTATGGACTCAATTAATTCGTCACATCAAAGGTAGACATTCCAAT
>QMPB01000199.1 GCA_003648395.1 Bacteroidota bacterium | reverse complement strand
GCTGGAGCCGATAAAGGAAATAGAGAACAAGAAATTAGTTCAATATCTCGTTCATTAAAAGCTTTAGCAAAAGAACTCAATGTACCAATAATTACTCTTTCACAGCTAAATCGTAGTGTCGAAACTCGTGGTGGAACAAAAAGGCCACAACTTTCTGACCTTCGTGAATCTGGAGCAATTGAGCAAGATGCTGATATGGTTTGCTTCCTTTATCGTCCTGAGTATTATAATATTGATACCAATGAAAACAACGACCCATATCCAGCAGGATATACTGAGCTAATTGTGGCTAAACACAGAAATGGGGCATTAGAAGATATTCCAATTAAATTCTTAAGTTCGTTTGCAAAGTTTACAAATCTTACAGAATCTTTTGGTGGCGATGAATATGATAATTTCACAGGAATGGAGCCAAATAATAATTTTGAGAATACACCTCCAACTGTAATTCAATCAAAAATGAATACAATTGAAGATACTGATTATCCTCCTTTAAAACCATCAAATGATGAAGCATTTTAGTTTCAAATATTATAATTAATTATCTTGCAGATATTTATAAAATATTAACGAACTATTATAATGAAGAATATATTGAAAAAAATATTATTAACTACACTATTAATTATTGGGATAAGTATATCTTCTTTTTCAATATATATTCTTATTCCGATGGACGAAAGTGGGCAAAAAAACCACTTGAAAGCCTATGGAATTGCTTTCAAAGCACTAGAACTTGAAATTCCAGTTGATTGGTTACTAAACTATAGAGGAGGTAGTTTTATGCTGCAATACTCCGAAACAATAGAAACTGATTGCAAAATTAGAGGAGTTAGTTATGAGATAATAAGTAATTCACAAAGTACTTCTATTATTTCACAAATAGCAGATCCTGTTGTAAATGAAGATGTAGTAAAGCTCCAAAAAGCACCAAAAATTGCTGTATACTCCCCTCCTAATCAACAACCTTGGGATGATGCAGTTACTCTAGTACTTACATATGCTGAGATTCCTTATGATATAATTTATGATGAAGAAGTGCTTGATGGCAAATTGCTTCTATATGACTGGTTGCATCTTCATCATGAGGACTTTACGGGACAATACGGAAAATTCTGGGCAAATTATAAAAATCAACCTTGGTTTAAGGAGCAAGTCAGAGTTTCTGAAGAAATGGCAAAACGACATGGCTATAGCAAAGTATCTCAACTTAAACTTGCTGTTGCTCAAAAAATTAGAGATTATGTAACTGGTGGTGGCTTTCTATTTGCTATGTGCTCTGCTCCTGACAGTTATGATGTAGCACTAGCCGCTGAAGGAATAGATATTTGTACTCAACCTTTCGACCACGATGGAATGACTCCTAATGCTGAAAAATTACTTGATTATGATAAATGCTTTGCTTTTACTAACTTTTCCTTGAGTAAAAGCCCTTACGAATACGAGATTTCAAGTATCGACATAGTGCCTTATAAGAGAATGCAGGAAGTAAAAGAGAATAATGACTTTTTTACTTTGTTTGATTTTTCTGCAAAATGGGATCCAATTCCATCAATGCTTTGTCAAAATCATACTCAAGTTATTAAAGGTTTTTATGGTCAAACTACAGCTTTTAATAAGAAATATATAAAGTCAAGCACATTAATAATGGGACAAAGTAAAGCCCTTGGTGAAGCAAAATATATACATGGAGAATATGGGAAAGGTACTTGGACATTTTATGGTGGTCATGACCCTGAAGACTATCGACATTTAGTTGGAGACCCTCCTACTGATTTAGATTTACACCCTAATTCACCAGGTTATAGATTAATATTAAACAATATATTATTTCCTGCTGCCAAAAAGAAAAAGAGGAAAACTTAGTAGAGAATTACTAAACTAAGTTAGCCAATGAATTATACTGAGTCGTGATAGAAAATTGTATTTAGTAAATAGCTTATTTTATGCCTAGTCGATGCATAATTTCTTTGCATAGCCGTAGCTACGGAAATAAATTATAAAGAAGAACCTGCCTGCAGCAGGCAGGTAGGTGCAAAAGATGCGTTTAATATTACAAATTTCTATGTCGGCTCAGTATAACATAATAATAGCCTATATCACATAAAATTTTATATGATATAGGCTAAATATTTATATCAAACTTAAATCCTAATCACGAGCACCTATAGGAAGTACTGTTCTGCCTTGAGTCTCATTAACTACCTCAGCCATTGCTAAATATATAGCAGAAGCACCACAAAGTATCCCTTCAAATCCAGCAATATGACCAATAGTATGAGCCAATTCCTCTGTTCCTACCCAATGTTCAATAGCTAATAGCAAGAACAATATCCATAGGCTTAAAAACACAAACTGAAGTACTCTATTATTTCCAAAAGTACCTAACCACATAAAGAAAGTAAATACTCCCCAAATAAATAAATATGTCCCCATAAATGGTTTAGGAGGACCTGCAATCCATCCCCATTTTGCAAATAAAATTAGTCCAACAAGAGATAACCAAAAGAAGCCATACGAAGTAAAAGCTGTTACACCAAAAGTATTTCCTTTACGATATTCCAATATTCCAGCAATAACTTGAGCAATACCACCATAAAACACTCCCATTGCCAAAATCATTGAACCTAATGGGAAAAATCCCGCATTATGAATGTTTAATAATACTGTTGTCATTCCAAATCCCATTAAACCTAATGGAGCTGGATTTGCTAATTTGTTTTCCATGATATATAAATTTTTAAATGATTAATAATAAATGTAATTTTAGTAAATGATAAGATTATTAGAAATCTTAATTTAATAAGTATTAAAAGAAATAGTAAACGCCTAAAAGTATTCTCAAGTTACCAACTAGTTTAGAATCAGTGATTACACCATACTTATCTCTATTCATATTTCCACTATTATCGTTAGTAGCATAAGCAGTCGCAGTATATTCTATCTCTGGTGCTATTCTAAATTTCCCATAATTAATAATTAATCGTGGTGAGACACGAAATAAATAATCTATATTACTCCCTCTACTGTAAAAAGTATTTGCTAATACCTCATCAACAGCTCCCAAATTTTTTGAATATCCAGCAAAAATTCCCAATTGCCAATTACTATTCATATAATACAACTCAGACCATAAAGAACTAGTTTTGATAGGAGTAAATTCTATAGCGCCAGTAGTTGCATCAATCATTTTATGTTGTGCATAACCACCTAACATCGTAAGATTATAGGCATCTTGACCGTAAAAACCATAAAATTTGATTCCAAAACTAGCAATTTGATATTTAGCATAAGCTGCAAAACTCAAACTATTATTTTCTTCATTATTTACATAGCCTAAATTAGTAGATAACTCAGGTAATAAACTTTTGTAATTTGCGCTAGCACCTATTACAAATTCAGTCTTATTCACTTTATTTATATTAACATAATCAAACCTAAGATTAAATGCAGGCATTGCAGAATTTCTCAAATAGGAAGAGCTAGAACCAATAGGACCACTACTTACAAAATCACGCTGAGTTAATGCTGTAAAAACGAGACTAGCATCTCCAAAATGTTTAGTTAATCTTATTTGAGGGTTTCGAGAGAAAGGAGTAAATGGGGCTCCTGTATTAAAAGACACAGTGCCAGGGAATACATGAGTAATGAAAAGCGGATGCCAGTATTGTCCAATTAACAATTGAGTATTTGTCCATGCAAGTTTAACAAATGCATGCCTTAGACGAAATTCGTTGGCATCAGTACTAATTGAGCCAAAAAAAGCTCCTTCAACAAATGCCGATGTTTTAGCACCAAGCACATCAGGACCAGTAACTAATAACCTAAGCCTCGTCTGAATACTTAACATATTAAAATTAGGTTGTGCATTTATATCCTCACCTACAGGATCGAGTGATTCTGATTTAGGATATAATAAAAAATGACCTTCTCTTGCTGCCACAGTCTGCCGTGAGTCAAAAAATATATCATTTTTAACAAAACCGCTAAATTTATATGTTAATAATTTAGCTTTCTTTTCTTCTTTTTTTTGTCCGAAAACGAATAAAGGGACAATGAGCAATAATAAAAAAATGAACTTTTGCATGATATTCTGATTAAAATTATTAAATAAAATAATACAATCAAGAATATATCTTAAAATAAAGATGCATTTGGGTAGCAGAATTAAATACTAGAGAAATGTTGAACTTCTTTAAAAAAAAAAGGAGAATTTACAATCTTATATTAAAGATCTATTCTTTATATTTACGAAAGAATATTGCATTAAAGAAGCAAAGCTTCTTTAATGCAATATTTAAATTATTTAGATACACTTCCATCAACAATCTCTTTAACTATTTCAGGATTTGTCAAAGTAGAAATATCACCATAGTCTGTTGAATTAGCAGCTACTTTCTTCAATATTCTTCTCATAATTTTACCTGACCTAGTTTTTGGAAGTCCACTAACGAACTGTACTTGATCTGGTCTAGCAATAGGGCTAATCATCTTACTAACACCTATCTTTATGGAGTTCTTAAGCTCTTCGCTAGAGTTTTCAGGAATATCAGTACAAACTACATAAGCATATATTCCTTGCCCTTTAATTTTATGAGTAAATCCAACAACTGCAGATTCAGAAACAAGTGGATGCTCATTAATAGCATTCTCTATCTCAGCAGATCCAAGTCTATGACCAGAAACATTAATTACATCATCCATACGACCTAGAATTCTGTAATAACCATCTTCGTCTCGTTTTACGCCATCACCAGTAAAGTATAATCCTTTGTATTGGCTAAAATATGATTCAACATAACGTTTATGATCACCCCAATGAGTTCTCGCCATACCAGGCCATGGAAATTTAATACATAAATTACCTTCTATCCCTTTTCCACAAAGTTTTTTTCCATCTACATCAACTATTTGAGGTACAATTCCAGGCAAAGGAAGGCTAGCAAATGCTGGTTTAGTAGGAATAACTCCAGCAATAGCACTTATCATAATTCCACCAGTTTCAGTTTGCCACCAAGTATCCACAATTGGACATTTATTATCTCCAATATGATCGTGATACCAGTGCCATGCTTCTTCATTAATAGGTTCTCCAACAGTACCTAAAACTCTCAAGCTAGGCAACTTAATATCTTGAACCCACTCTTGACCTTCAGCAATTAGCGAACGTATGGCCGTAGGTGAAGTGTAAAATTGATTTACTTTATGTTTATTAATAATATCCCAATAACGTCCAGCATTAGGATAAGTAGGAATACCTTCAAACATAACAGAGGTAGCACCTTCTAAAAGAGGGCCATAGACTATATACGAATGTCCCGTAATCCAACCAATATCAGCAGCACAGAAATATACATCGCCATCGCTATATTGAAAAACATTACGAAAAGTATATGCAGAATATACCATATAACCTGCTGTAGTATGAAGAACTCCTTTTGGTCTACCAGTAGAACCACTTGTATATAAAATAAACAAAGGATCTTCTGAATCCATTATTTCAGCAGAAAATACTTCATCAGCATTTTTCATTTCATCTTCCCACCAATAATCTCTATTTTCTTTCCATTTAACAGCTTCACCTGTACGATTAACAACTATGCTAGAAGTTATACTAGGACATGTTTCCAATGCCTCATCAACAATATTTTTCAACTTTAATACTTTCTGAGCTCTATAGCCTCCATCAGAAGTAATCACTACTTTAGCGTCTGCATCTATAATACGTTCGGCAAGTGCATTAGCAGAGAAACCTGCAAATACTATAGAGTGAATAGCTCCTATTCTAGCACATGCAAGCATGGCAATAGTAAGTTCAGGAATCATTGGCATATACATAGCAACTCTATCCCCTTTATTTACTCCATGTTTTTTTAGCACATTAGCAAATTTTTGTACTTCAACAAAAAGTTCATTATAAGTAAATGTTCTAATGGCTTCTTTTGGATCATTTGGTTCCCAAATTATGGCTTTCTGATTTCCTCTTAGAAATTGATGTCGTTCAAAGATGTTTTCTGTAATATTCAGTTTAGCTCCTTTAAACCATTCTACTTTAGGGTTTTGGAAATCCCATTCTAAAACCTTATCCCATTTTTTGTGCCAGTAGAATGTTTCTGCAATGTTTGCCCAAAATCCAGTTGGATTAGCTACACTTTTTTGGTATTCGTGGATGTATCCACTGAGCGTTGTAATTTTTGGTACCATAATGTTACTGTTTTAAATTAATGAACAATGAAATAGCAATTCTATAACATTTATGTATGTATAGATATATTATTTACCGCCTCCCAAAGTTATGATATTTATCAACAAAATATATGGGAATGACAGTTTATTAAAGAATAATTAATCTAAATAATTATTAATCATAATTTTAATGCCATAATAAATATTTAATCTAAATAAGAAAACTAGCCACTTCTTCTCCCATTTTTACCTCGGTTTCAAAACCATTTATCGTATTATCAATTAAGTCTTTATCTATTAATATTTTATTCTTTTTAAAAATTAACACAATCGTTGATCCACCAAACTTAAAATAGCCCATTTCTTCTCCCTTTTCAACATTCGTACTCTTAAATGTATGAATAATAGAACCAACCATCGTAGCTCCTACCTCAACAATTAGGTATTCTCCAATTTTATCATTGTGCAACTCAACATAAGATCTTTTGTTCATGCACAATATCTCTATTTTCCTCTTTAAAGCTATTGGAGAAACAGAATAATAATCTCCATCAATTTTACTTTCATTAATTATTTTACCAGACAATGGGAAATGATATCGATGATAGTCTGTTGGACAAAGTCGAACAATCATAAGGCTTCCACCTCTATATTTTTTCGCCAATTTATCACTAGATAAGAATTCTGTCAAATTAAAACGGTATCCTTTAACAATAAAATCTTGATTGTTGATATTGTTAAAAACCAGTACTTTACCATCAGCAGGAGAAACTATTGAATTAAAAGTAGTATCTATCTTTCGTGCATTGGACTTTAATTTTCGATAAAAAAAATCGTTAAATGAACTAAATTTTGTTTTCTGTGCTTCATCCAAATTAATATTATACTTTTTTACAAATTCTTCTATTTTATCAACCGACTCTGGAGAATTCATTTTTTTTCCATACCATTCTGAAACTAGCTTACGTTTAACTAACACTTCCAATGATAATTCTCCCAATGGATTATTATACAGCCAGTTTAACCAGAATTCACCAGGTACATTTTCTATTCTAAGGTCTTTAGATTCCCTATTTACATACTGAATTGGGTCTGCACCATGAAATGGATACAATATTGTAATTACAATTCCAACAATGATTAACAGCTTAAATATCTTCATGTATTATCTTGTTTTTAAGAAATACAAAGTAAATAATTTAAACAATTACAAAAAGACTTATTTTTGACATGGCACATCTAAATTAATTTCACTTATTAAGAAAAAATATTTTTTAATGTCAATAATAATAGTTCCCCAATGTATCGGGGCAGGCTGGTTATGATTTCATAAATTATTGATATGTAAGCAATTACAAGTAGT
>QMPB01000198.1 GCA_003648395.1 Bacteroidota bacterium | reverse complement strand
TTTTATTCGATTATAAAAATTAATTATTATGAAGAAGATTGTTTTTGCAACAAATAACGATCATAAGCTAGAAGAGGTGAGATATAAACTATCTTCTCAATACGAAATTCTAAGCCTTAAGGATATAAACTGCCATGATGATATTCCAGAAACCGCGAATACATTTACAGGAAATGCAGAGCAAAAAGCTGTATGGGTACTTGAAAAGTACGGTTATGATTGTTTTGCCGACGATTCAGGGATAGAAATAGAGGCTTTAGATAACCGACCAGGAGTATTTTCTGCTCGATATGCTGGAGAAAACTGTTCTTTTGATGATAATAATAATAAAGTTTTACAGGAATTGGAAGGTGTAGAAAATAGAAAAGCTACATTTTCAACAACAATTTGTCTTAAATTAAAAGGAAAAACTCATTTCTTTGTTGGTGATATTGTTGGTGATATTATTAGTGATTATCAGGGAGATAAAGGGTTTGGTTACGACCCTATATTTGTTCCTAAGGGTTATGATAGGAGTTTTGCACAAATGTCACTAGAAGAAAAAAATAAAATAAGC
This sequence comes from Bacteroidota bacterium, assembly GCA_003648395.1. The sequence goes on along the minus strand of QMPB01000198.1, from coordinate 7,014 downwards.
CACAGAGCAATTGCAGTAGAAAATATGTGGAATTTTCTTAATAAAATGTAGTTAACAAAAATTGCTACTTTTGTTTAAGTATTAATGCCAATAATTAATACATTTGTACTTTATAGCTATAATATAATAATATCATTTATGACAAAGACAGCCATAGAGAATTTATTTTTAAATTTTGAGGATAAGAATATTCTTATTATAGGTGACGTGATGGTTGATGCATATCTTACGGGTAGCGTTAATCGTATTTCACCAGAAGCACCAGTACCTGTTGTATCGGTAGAAGGTAGAAGTAGTAAAATGGGTGGAGCCGCTAATGTTGCTTTAAATGTTAGAGCTTTAGGTGCAAAGCCGTTTTTATGTTCTGTAATTGGTAGCGATGCTAGGGGTGATGAATTTATTGGGCTTCTTGCAAAGCGTAAAATGAGCAATAAAGGTATTGTTAGAAGTAAAAGTAGACCCACCACAACTAAGTTTCGTGTTATTGGAAATAATGTTCAGATGCTAAGAGTTGATGAGGAAGTTGAGTATTATATTAATAGAAACGAAGAAAAAGAATTATTAGATCATATAAATAATATTGTTATCGAAGAAAAAATTGATGCAATAATATTTGAGGATTATGACAAAGGGAGTATAACTCCAACACTTATAAAAGCAGTTGTTAAGCTTGCTAAGAAGAAAAATATTATTATTACAGTTGATCCTAAAAAACGTAATTTTAATAGTTTCAAGAATTTAACATTATTAAAGCCTAATTTCAAAGAGCTTAAGGATGGTTGCGATATTGAGCTAGAGAATGGTGATATACCAGCAATTAGAGATGCCGCTATGAACTTACTTAGAACTAATAATCTTGAAGTAGTAATGGTTACTCTTTCTGAACATGGTATTCTAATATGCGAAAGAAACCTTCAGACTCATATTCCGGCTATTGTTCGTAATATTGCTGATGTTTCTGGAGCTGGTGATACTGTGATATCGGTGCTAACCCTTGGCTTATCTGCTGGACTTAAGCCTGTAGATGCAGCCAAACTTTCAAATCTTGCCGGTGGTTTAGTTTGTGAGCAAGTTGGAGTTTCTCCAATTGATAAGAGAAAACTAAAGGAAGAATCAATAAATATTTTAAAGTATTAAGCACAAATAGTGAAATATATATTTAGCTTTTCTATAATTATTCTGCTTACATTATTTGCATGTAGTAGCAAGAATATGAGCCAACGCGAAGAAAATGTGTTTAAGCAATCATATCAGCAATTACTAATTCCAACCGATTCAATAGGAACTCTTGGTGAAATGGTAGATTATCTTACCGCAATATACTGCGTTGGAGGCGAGAAAAATTGGCCGTATTTATTATTTGATATGAAAACCAAATCAATGGTTTCGGAAGCAAATAGAAATACTTTGGAAATTGGAATAGAACCACCTCCGTGTTTTAAAGGTAGGTTTAATGATAAAATGGTGCTCGAAATAGTGAAGGATGGTTATAATACAGAAATAGAAAGAATATATACTGAGGTGGATAGTATTCCAAGCTTTGTTAGAAAGCAGATGCTAAGCTTTGGTAGCGATAATAATTATGCCGTGGGTGCCTATAATAATGGAATATGGCTTAGCTCAAGTCGAAAGGATATGATGGTGAATCTTAATCCATATATTTATCAAATTATAATTGGATACCTAGCTTCAGTTCGTGAATATTCTGAAATGGCATACCTGAAAGAAATTGATGAATTAAGTGAAAAGGAATACGAAGAGATTTACCGTGAGTTTAATTTCAAATTGTCATTTAAATATACCGAAAAACCTCCTGAGCTTACTACCTCTTATTAAATATATTTATGTTATTTATTCAAAAAGCAAGAAACTTCATACAAGTCAATGAATCATTAAATTGGCAGTATCTGTTATTACTTCTTTTATTGTCCATATTAGGGTCTGTATGGGGCTTTTATTTGCAAGTTGTATATGGCTTTAATCTATTGTATATTGTTTCTGTCTTTTCGATTATATTACAGGCCTTGCTTACCTATTGTTATATGAAAGAAAATGGAGAGGCTCGAAAAATATTCTTTAGCCTATTCTTTGCTGCGGTGACTTTCTTCATTGGTAAGTACTTGATTTTCGAACATTATTATGATTATTTCTTGGAGGCTTATATTGATAGGTCAACTATATCATGGGAGCATATAACCTTTTACTTTAAAGCTTTAAACTTTGATAGTGTTTTTCTGTTTGTTGATAATATGTCAAACTTTATGGGAATAGGCGATATTATTTTATTTATTATAATGCTTGTGATTGCATTATTGCCATCGTTTATGCCCATTGATATTGTTGAGCTACAGAATGATGAAGAAAAAATTAAAAGAATTAGATATAATAAGCGGAGATTTTAGCTTATTATGGATAAATTAAAGAGCAAATCTATAGTCGATTAGGTGTTTTATAGGCCTATCCAGCTAAACAATACACTTCTTTTTCTCATTACATTATTTAGTCCAATTACAATTTCATCATTATACTTTTGACGAATGGTTACAGCTAAATCATTAACTTGCTTTTTGCAGCTATTGCAGTGGTTTAGGTGTTTTTTGCTAAAATCGGATACCGTATTTGCAGCAGAGTCTGTTGCTAGTGCTTCGGCACATAATGCGATTTCAACTTCTGTTAGATGAGTTGTTTTCATTTAATTATGCTTTTGTAAATTATTTTAGTCTTTTAGAATATTAAAATTAGACAAAAATTAGACAAAAGGTTTAATTAAAGAGATTTTTTTTAATATGTAATTGTTAATAATAGTCTTCTTTTAATAAGAACTCTTTTACATAATCATCAACGCCATCCTCAAGGCTATAAAAAGGAACTCCATATCCTTGCATTATAAGCTTATTCATATTTGCTTCGGTAAAATATTGGTATTTATCTCTTATATCTATAGGGGTGTCAATAAATGTGATATTCTCTTTTACTCCCATAGCTTTAAATGTAGCTTTAGCTAGATCTAAAAAACTTCTAGCATTACCTGTTCCAACATTGTACAATCCCGATTCGGCCTCGTATTCCCATAAGAACATCATTACCTCTACTACATCTTTTACATATACAAAATCACGTAATTGCCCACCATTTTCATAATCAGGGTTATGAGATTTGAAAAGCTTCATTCCGCCAGTTTCTTTTATTTGATGAAAAGCACTATGAATTACGGAAGCCATTCTCCCTTTATGAAATTCGTTTGGACCATATACGTTAAAATATTTCATTCCATACCAATGTGGGGGAGTCTTTTTTTGCTTTAGAGCCCATTTATCAAAATCATTTTTTGATTCGCCATAAAGATTTAATGGCTTTAACTTTTCCACTAAACTATGGTCGTCATCATAGCCAAACTCTCCATCGCCATAGGTTGCAGCAGAAGATGCGTATATCATAGGAATTTCAGCCTCAACGCAAATATTCCATACATCTTTGGTGTAGTTTAAATTTAGTTCGTCATATACTTCTTTATCAAAGCCAGTGGTTGCACTACGAGCACCAATATGGAATATAAAATCTACTTCTGAGCTATTCTCCTTAAACCATTCAATAAAAGTATCTCTTTCAATAAGTTTAGTATATATTTTTTTTTCTAGGTTTTTCATCTTATTAGAATCACCAAATTTATCAACAAGTATAATTTCTGTTATACCTTCGTCGTTTAGTGCGCCAATTAATACGCTTCCTATAAATCCTGCTGCTCCTGTTACTACTATCATAATTGCTGGCTTATGTAATTAATATTCAGTACATTACTATAGTGTAATACTATTAATATACTTTATCAAAAGTACTTATTTTTTTGTAATTAGTTTTATAGAAATAATATTTTTAATTTTCTCAATATCTAAAAGTTGAATTAAGCCTAATAAGAAAAATAATAGACCTATAACTCTATACCTTGATAATGCTCCCAATACAGGAGTTGCTAATCCAATAATAATAAAGAAACTAATTGAAAATATGAAAGTAAACCAAACTAAACTTGGATCATCTACATTATTTCTTGGGAAAATTATTATTAGTAATATAAGAATTATTATTGCTAAATTCTCGAATGAGGCAAATAGTGCCATTATATTATTTGCTTCCCAAAACATAGGCCTAAACAATGTATTTATTATTGCTATTGGAGAGTTTGTAGCTATTGATAATGAATTTGCTTGAAACATTATTGGAGATACAAGACTCCCAGAATCTTCAGATAAAGCAAGTTCTGTAAATTGCAACTGTTTTTCTAATAAAAGGTCATAAATTCCAATATCCATGTATTTACCAGATTCGCTAACAAAGCTAAAGGCAATAAAAAACATCATAAAATATGGAATTAAAGCTCGTTGTGTAGGTCTAAAATGAAGCCATAAGTAGGCGAGTACTGGAGGAATTAGTATTAGAAGAAGAAAAGGCTTAATATTAAATATTACAGTAAATGCCAATATAAGAATAAAGATTCTTTTGATAGGATGTTTGCCTTGTAAAGCATAATTGCCACAATTAAAAATTAGACTTATGGCAAGAATTAATAAGCTTTCTTTAAGAATGCCCGATGTCCAATAAACAATGGAAGGTGTAAAGAATACAATTCCAAAAATCACCCATTTTAATTTTTTCAATTTGGAATAAAAGAAAAGAAAGATCCACCATAAACCTGTAAAAGCCAAAAAGCTTGTGATAACAACTATTCCTCCGTAAGTTCCTAAAGTAAAAATACTTAAGAAAGCAATATAGCGGATAAATAATCTGTTTGAAGTAAGATTATTTTCTTCCTGATGCTCAAAATTATTTATTTGAATATAGTACTTATCTAAACTGCTATCATCAGAGTTTACTCCTGTTATTAGCTTCAAGTATGCAATAGGCTCACCATTTTGCAATGCCGAAAAAATTACTTCAGAATCTTCATAGTATCTAAAAATATCAGCATCAGATTTTATTTTTTCTGACCTAGAGTAAATAATAATCATGGCCATTGCCGCTAGTAGTTTAATACTAAAGGCAATATTTATCCATAATTTTGGAATACTCTTAGTTCTATAAATAAGAGTTTTATTTATAATATAGAAGCTTAAGGCTATAAATATTATTATAATTATATAATTCATTTCACTTATTAGATAAATTAATTCTTACAGTAGATAGGGAGTATTAAAAAAGGTGTGTATCTTATTAGTTTACACACCTTTTTTGTATTAATTCTCTGTCTTTAGATATTTATCTAAGAATCCTTTAAACTCTCTTTGCCATAGCACAGAGTTCTGAGGTTGCACTACAAAATGTGACTCGTCAGGGAAGAAAAGGAATCTACTAGGCACACCTTGCAGTTGAGCAGCATTAAAAGCTTGCATACTTTGCGCATAAGGGATACGGAAATCAAATCCACCAGTAATAACTAGAATTGGAGCGTCCCAATTGCCAACAAAGTTGCGAGGATTAAACTCTTTATAACTTTTAGGTTGTTTTTTCTCCCATGGAGCACCACCTAAATCATGTTGCACAAAGAAAGTTTCTTCAGTAGCGGCATACATACTTGGCAGGTCAAATATTCCACAATGCGAAATTAGTGCTTTAAATCTACCTTCGTGATGGCCAGCTAACCAATAAATGCTATAACCTCCATAACTTGCACCAATTGCTCCCAAATTATTTTCATCAACATAAGATTCTTTAGAAAGAGCATCAATAGCAGAGATGTAGTCATCCATATTTTGTCCTCCGTAGTCACCACTAATTTGGTCATTCCATTCTTGTCCAAAAGTAGGAAGTCCACGACGATTAGGTGCTACAACAATATAACCATTAGAAGCCATTATTTGGAAATTCCATCGGTAGCTGAAAAATTGACTTACTGCCGATTGTGGCCCTCCTTGGCAATATAGTAATGCAGGATATTTCTTGTTTTTATCAAAATTTGGTGGATATATTACCCATACTAATTCGTTTTTACCATCAGTGGTTTCTATCCATCGTTTCTCAAATTCTGCAGGAGTAAGCTCATCAAGAATTTCTTTATTCGTAAAACTAAGTTGGGTTTCTTCTCCTAGTGAGCTTATTGCATAAATTTCGGTAGGAGTTTTCATATTCATTTTGCTGCCAATTAGTTTGTGATCAGCAATTGCTACACTTTGGTAATTATGGTCTCCTTTAGTAATTTGACGAATAGCCTTATTCTCAATATTCACTGAATAAATTTGATATGTAGCTTCAATTCCTGAAATAAAGTATATAACTTTAGAGTCAGTACTAAAGGCAAAATCTGAAGAACTTTGGTCAAAACCTTCGCTATAATCAGTTGTCTTTCTAGTTTCAAAATCATAAAGCATTATGCGGTTTTTGTCTGATTCAAAACCTGGAGTTGCCATACTCGACCATACTAAATATCTTCCATTAGGTGACCATACTGGGCCATTATCATAACCTTCAAATCCAATTTCCGTTAAATTTATATTGGTATTATTAGTAAAATTATAAATGTAAACTTCAGTATTAGTACTCACAGCATATTCTTTTCCAAAAAGACGCTTATAGCTAATAGCTATTTTAGAATCGTCATTATTCCAAGCGCAATTGCCAATAGAAGCATCAAAACGTTCGCCTACCATCAAATCAGTATTATTAGAAAGTTTGCTGTCTTTAAAATCAGCAGTAAAAATATGACTATAGCTTTCGTCAGCCCAATGGTCCCAATGGCGATACATTAAATCGTCATATATTTTAGCATTTGCCTTTGGTAGGTCAGGATATATTTCTTGTGTTGTTTTATCAATTTTTACACTCTTACTATAGGCTAACTTATTACCAGTTTGGCTATAATTAAAAGAACTAATTCCACCTTCAATATTTGATATTTGAGTTTTACTACTTCCATCAATATTCATTTCCCATATTTGCGCATCGCCACTTTTAGATGAGATAAAACCAATCTTGCTACCATCAATATTCCAAATGCCATTATATTCACTTTTTTTGCAGAAA
>QMPB01000197.1 GCA_003648395.1 Bacteroidota bacterium | reverse complement strand
GCTAAGAAATATTGTCAAAAAAACTCCGATTGAGATGATTATAACTGGAAGAAGGCTTCTATTTTTATCTCTCAAAATTGCTTTAAATATAAACTTTATCATGATACTTTTCCTTTAAGTGCTTCAACAGGGTTCATTTTTGCGATTTTTCTAGCTGGAAGGAAACTTACAATTGTTGCAGATACTACTACCAGTAAAATTGTTCCAATAATTAGACCTAACCCATAAACAGGAAACATTCTATCAGCCATAATAATGCCGACAGTATCGCCCGATATCGGAAATGAAATTCCATTATGAGCCAAATACCACAAAATTGGAATTCCATAAATGCTGCCTAAAATTGTAGCAAATATGCTATACATGCTACCCTCAGCTGTAAAAAGTTGCACTACCTGAAACCGAGTCATGCCAAGTGCTATATATGTACCAATTTCTTTTTGTCGCCTAAATATTGAGAGTACTTGGGTATCGAAAATTGCTAATAAACCTATTGCCATAAGTAATAAATACATTATTGAACCACTAAACTTTTTCATACTAATAATTTTAGTTAGTTCGCGGAGTAAATATTCTTTATTCTCAAATCTCCATCCTGAAATCTTAGTGTACTTATACTGTTCGTCAGCAACAAAAAGAGTGGCATGATGCTCCAAACCTGTCATTTTCCATAATTTTTTGATTGGTATCCATAGCTGACCACCATCAATTGTAGGTACATTGGTGTCAAAAATTCCAACAATGGTAACATTATCCGCATCGAAAGTACCGTTTCTATCTCTCCACCTTATTAGGACAATGTCACCAACTTTTAATTTTGTCGATTTTGCCATTCTTTTACCAATAAGAGCAGGTATATCGGCCTTACTAGATAGAAGTAGTTGAGTTGGGATTTTGAGTGTAGTTTGATTAGCTTCAATTCCTTTTAACTGTGCAGCCATCATACGACCCTGAGGATAAATAGTTGCCTGTCTAATTAATATAGGTGAAAGATTATCCTGTTCTGCGGTGGGTAAAATACCATGTCCTTCTTCAATAGAAAAAGGATCAAAAGCATCGTAGGTATTGTTTACCAAATGTCCGCTGGCATATTCCCAATTTACGCCATCAAGACTTGCTTGCTTGTTCCAACCATCAATTAGCCCATTGTAGAAAATAATAATTACAAAGGCAAAAGATAGGACTCCTGCATTAAGCCAAGTTCTCAACCCTGCTCCAAGAAGGTTTTTATATGCTAATTGAAATGCTAATTTCATTTGTTTATATTTTTAGTGATTATTTGAATCATTCAACAATATTTTAATTTTGAACTTAATGGTCAAATTAAGATTAAAAATTGTCATCGCCAGCGCAGACTTTTTATCGGTATTTATTTCATAATTAAACCTTTTTAGTTACAATAATTTCGTCATTGGCAACATGCCCATCTTCTAAATGAACCATACGTTCTAAATAGCCCATTACTTTCTCATCATGTGTTGAGAAAATAAAAGTGGTATTTAGCTCTTTATTAAGCTGTTTCATGGTTTTAATAATAGCATGAGCATTTTTTGCGTCAAGATTTGCTGTTGGCTCGTCGGCTAGCACTAATTCAGGGCGTTTTACCATAGCCCTTGCGATAGCAACTCGTTGACCTTCGCCACCAGAAAGTTTAGCAGGTTTCTTATTTGCCATACCTGCTAATCCAACCCAATCTAGAGCTTCCATTACTCTCTTTTTCCGTACCGACTCCGTTACTCCTTGTAAAATAAGGGCAAACTCAACATTTTCAAACACTGTATAAACAGGTAATAAATTATATACTTGGAAAATAAATCCTAAATATTTGTTTCTCAAATGAGCCGATTCTTTATGATTAAGCTCTGATATATTATGTTCCATTACATTAACATTTCCTTCAGTAGGTTTATCGAGCGAGCCGATGATATTTAATAAGGTAGTTTTACCCGAGCCACTTGGACCGACAATACCTGAAAACTCCCCTTTATTAAATGTGAGGTTAATGTTGTTCAATGCTGTAAATTCCCCATCTCCTACTTTGAAACGTTTTACTAAATTTTCGATAACAATGGTTTTTTCGCTCATAATTTTAAATTTTAATGATTATATACTAACATTAACCTGATACCTGGACCAGATGTAGAATATAAAAGCTCATTTTGTTGAATACCTTGTTGCGTCTTAGGATTATAGTAAGCCATAACATAACCAGTAATTTTCTGAAACTGATACGAATAATTTACAAAAAATGACATGTTTTTTTCGCTCCAATTATAATTTAACATAGTGCTAATATTGCTAAATAACCCGAGAGGATAGGATATGTTTGTTGCTGTAAAATTTGCATTATTATTAAATTCAAATGGTTTAGTGTTTAGTATTAAAAACAAATGTTCTACCACTACATTTAAACCATTACCAATACCAAAAGTATAATCAGCTCCAATATTGAGCAAACTTTGATTGGTAAGAATTCCTATATCCTTATGCTTAATAATATGAGTCGCTTCAACCCATAAACCTACTTTCAAATCCCATTTACCATCAATTCCAAAGCGGTCTTCGGGAATTTGATTGTATAAGGATGACTGCATAATTTTTTGTGCATTGACTATACGATGATGATAGGATACAGCAATTTCCCCATTTGAGGTCGGATATTGAATTCGACCACCATATTCGGGTTTTTCTTTATTATTTTCAATTGCATCTAAGCCTCTTATTTTCTCATTACCATAGAGCACCCAAACCCAAATATTGGCATTATTCAAAAAATAATAGCGCCCTAGAAAACCATATACTCCATTTGTAAGTTTTAATGGATCGCGAGGGTCAATTGCGTTGAACCATTGCAATGGACGAAGTATTGTTGCAGAACCAAAATCAATTTTTTGCAGACCTAGTCTTAGCTCTAATTGTGGTGTAGAATATCGAGCCCAAGCACGATATGGGCTTATATTTCCATCAACTGAATTAGTATCTATCGGATGCGAAGAAAAAGAGCCAAATATATTCGCCGACACATCAAAATCCATTAATCTATTCTTAGGTAGTTTAATATCATATTCTAAGGTAGGTATATATCGCCCTCCTATTTGTAAGGGGAGTACATTGTCAAAATTATAACTTCCCCATGAGGAAAATTGTCCGCTAAATTCTAAGATACTAGATACAGTTTTTGTTGAATCTTGCGCATACAATTTAACCGTATTAAAGAATACAAATATTGAAAATAATAGCAGTAGCTTTTCTTTCATATTACTCTTTATGTGGAATTAATCCATATATAAAAAAATTGGTAGTTGCCATTATCAATTCTTGTGGACTATTATATAATTTTAGTAATTGTGTATCATTTACCAATTCACTAAGTTTTTGCGAAATAGACATAAATAATTCAGGATTAACATCTTTGCGAAACCAACCTTTATTTTGAGCAAATATAAAATCATCAATAATAAATTTCCATGCTTCTTGTGTTTTTTCTTCTATAAATTCTTTAAGCCCCAAGTGCTCATCCGCATAAAAATCTTGCAGAAACTCAATGCTCATATTATTTGTACTTTCAAACTTAAGTAATAAAAGTTTATTAATTTTATCTTCTGCTGGGCTTTCTTCATGTATTACTGTATGAAACTTATCGATACCTTCCTGCATTACATTATTATAAACAGTTTTTGCTAATTCAATTTTATTGGTGTAAAATTTGTAAAATGTCATTTTGCTAACTTTTGCATTTTTGCAAATTTCTTCCACAGTAACACGCTTAAAACCATGTTTCCAAAACAGTTCTTTTGCTGTATTAAGTATCAATTCCTGCTTCTTACTCTTATTTTTTGTCATCTTTATTTACCTTACTGAAACATTACAAATGTACGTAATATTTATTAATATATAAATATCGTACAGTTTTTTTTGAGAAAAAAAATAGCATAACTTACTCAATATACTACATCAATTCTGACAATGCAGTCTGTTTCTTCAAATTGAGTATATCTTATTCTAATAATATTAATGCTATAACGTAATATCAGTAATTCAAAAACACCTTATATTTATCGCTCTGGGAAACAAGTTATAGAAACATTTTGTTGCATTCCAATAATTATCTAATAATCAAACTTTATGGCTTTGCCTGCCTGAATCGGCAGGCAAGCAGGAAATAAAAGATTAATGAAATTATTGTATTTCTAATCTATACTTTGATTCCTATAGTAAATCTTTGCATAAAGCAAATATATTACCAATACAATATTAAAAGCATAATTAGTATAAAGAGGAAAATGAGTGATTCCAATATTAATGTCATCAATAATAATATAAAAAAGAGTGAATATTTCACCAAGAAACCACAACAACAAAAACATAAATGACAAATCTCCAGTTTGCTTTGTCTCATATGTTTTTACCACCTGAGGAATTGCACATATTGCAAAAAAGAATGCTCCTATCCATCCAATATACTCATGCAATAAATCCATACTTATTATACTTAAAATAGAGTTTTATTTTGTTGATTATTCTAAAAAAAGGATTTCACATTATCTTAAAACATATAACTAAGCCCCGCCATAAAATTAAACTTATAACTTGGATAGTTATACCATCTATAGTAACGCGAAGCTGTAATATTATTAAAGTTTACAAATAGTCCTAGTTTCTTTCTATATTTATACTCAATACCAATATTCAAATCTACCCATGCCTTTAAAGTTTGTGGAGAAAGTACTCCCTTTTCGTCCCATACTGGAACTTTAGAAGAGCCATATGTAATAAATTCTGCTTTGAAGAATATTTTGTTTTGTATATTATAATTTGCTGCTAAGCTAAAATCATAAGTAGGCTTATGCCAAGGGAATAGCTCTGTACTCATATTATACACATAGTAATTAGCACGCATCAAAAATGACAGTCTATCATGCAATCGATAAGCTAAGTCCATTTGTAAATTCAATCTATCATAATCTTCGTAAATAACAGTAAATTGATTTTTATATATAGAATTTGTATCTGTAATAAATAAAGGGGCATTCTCAAATTTATCGTAATATAATTGTATATCAAAATTCACACTTTTACTTATTGAACTTCCTAATCCAAAATTAATTTGATATTTACGATTAGTGAGTTCTTGTTGTGCATTAGTATTTACAAATGGATTTTCTGCTGTAAGCGTCTTTAAAGAATTTTGATAATGACCTCCAACCAAACTAAAATTAAAGTATAAAACATCTGGAATTGCAGCTAAATTCATTTCAGCTCTTGGGTAAAAATAAAGATTAGTCATTGTATCACTCACTAATTGCATATCTGCACCAATTTTAAAAGAAATCAAACCATAATCAAACTTATAAAATGGTTTCACTGTAAGCATATTTATTGTACGACCAGCAATATTATCCCAATTATTAATAAATAGCTCATTCTCTATTTTAATTCCTAACCTTTCATTCTTAGCAGATTTTATAAAGTCTGTATACCAATCTAGTCTAGAATCAAATGCTACTTTGTGCTCTGAACTACGATAATAGTCTTGTAAAAAATAGTAATTAAGTTTAACATCATAATCCATTTCCTTTTTCCTCAATCTATATCTATACCAATGCAAATCAGTATTCACAAGATTAAATAGCTGCACTATATCCACATCTTTAGGCAAAAGTGAGTCTGGATATTCTTTTGGTTTGAAGCCATAATAATGTATAACATCTCTTTTATAAGAAGCTGAAACATCAAAAACAGATTTCTTCCAAAACTTACTGCCATATACTTCTACTAAATTATTACTCCATGCAGGAAAACCATAATCAGTAATACTACCTGCAGAAGAAAAATGTTTTAAATGCACACCATATTTAGTATTCCTAGAACGTAGTTTACTATGATAAAACTCAAAAAACGGACTCAGATAATTGCCCATACCTAATGCTATATAGTTTGAATATAACTTATTCAAAGGCTCACCCAAAAGCTTAGCTGGACGTATAGAGGAAACTTTAAATGGTGTTTCTACCTTACTTTCCATAATACTATAATCAAATTTTGGCACTTTATACACTGTGTCATGCAATACAGGTGAAAAATTCATCTTTTGAGCATCACTAACTGATGGCGTAAATTTTCCTTGTATTACTACCTTATTATTGCCTGGTTGAGCAAATGTTGGTAATGCTATAAGGATAATAAATCCAATAATAAAACTCAGTTTCATTTGTTTTAAGTATTTCATAGGTAATTCCTTTTGCTGTACACTTTCTATTATTTCCCTCATATTATTCTTCCTCCTCTTCAATTTCTTCCATAAACTCATCATCAACTTCGTCTCCATTGTCAATAAACAAACTATTATCAGACCCAAAGTCAATAACCATTTCAGGTCCTTTCTTAAGCTTATTCATTTTAGACAATAACTCCTCTACATTCTTAAGTTTCTTTTTTGCTTCATTTACCAACTCTTCATCACCATCATAATTATCAATTATACTCGACAAAGTAGCCTTAGCTTGATGAAGTTTATCCATTTTAACAAAAATATCTGATGAAAGAATAAATGATTTTACAACCCAATATTCGTAAGATGGTTCTTGTTGAATAACAGCATAAGCAAGAGCCTCAGCGCTATCATAATTCTGCTGCTCGTATTGAATATATGCTAAATCATACATTGCTTCTGAGCCTTCTGCTGTACCAGTATAGCTCGACAATTCTTCTAAAAGAGGTATTGCTTTTTCCCAATCCTTATTCTGCATATTTACCTTTACAATATACATCTTAGCTTCTTTTTCAACCTCAGCATCTAAATTAGGGAGTTCCAAAACATTTTGCGCAGAAACCAAAACACTATCAAAAGATTCGGTATTCCAATCACACTTCATAATTCCAATAACTGAACGCATTACATTTTCTTTTGATTCTGAAAAGGCTTGTAATTTCACAAAAGCACGTTTTGCTGCATTATAATCTTTAAAAATATCGTAATTAATATAACTAACACGCTTTAACGATTTCTCTGAATACTCACTTACAGGATGATCTATAATAAATTGATAATCCAGCAATGCCTCAACATATTTCTTTTGTTTATACTCACAATCAGCCTTATAATAATGTGCATTATTTATAAAATATCCGGTAGGAAACCTTTCAATATAATGGCCAAACGATTTAATTGATTTCTCAAAATCGTTTTCCATATATGAATTCTCAGCCACATAATAATTTGCTGAATCCTGAATACTTATACTAACACTAACGCCCTTAGATTCAACCCAAGCAAAAAAATCATCAACATTTCCTTGCTCTGTATATATACCCTGAAGTGTTTTTAGAGCCTCTTTTGATTCTGTAGATCCTTTATAATCCTCATATACTTCTTTAAGTATTGCAATGGCTCTATCTATTTCATTATTATTATTATACAAATAACCTAAATCCAGTTTTGTTTTCTTAACAAAATTAGTTTGCGCTGGATAATTATTCAAAACATTAGTATATTAAGATTTGCTTTATAATAATTCTTAATGACTCTGTAATATGTTTTTTCTCAAGCATACTCTTCCTTTACTTCGTAAGTAGAATTTTGG
>QMPB01000196.1 GCA_003648395.1 Bacteroidota bacterium | reverse complement strand
TAAAGCGTGTTAGAAAGATAGAAATTAAAACACGAAGAATGTCAAACCAGATATTCTCCGGTCACTATCATTCTGCCTTCAAAGGAAGAGGAATGGCCTTTAGTGAAGTTAGAGAATACCAATATGGTGATGACATCAGAAATATTGATTGGAATGTAACAGCAAGATTTAATCAACCTTACATTAAAATATTTGAAGAAGAACGTGAAATGACTGTCATGCTTCTTATTGATGTAAGTGCATCAAATCTATTTGGAACTGTTAAACATTTCAAATCAGAAGTAATTACTGAGTTAGCATCTGTACTTGCTTTTTCAGCAATTCAAAATAATGATAAGGTTGGCGTAATTTTCTTTAGTAATAAAGTGGAAAAGTTCATTGCTCCCGCTAAAGGAAGAACTCATATTCTAAGAATTATTAGAGAGTTAATAGATTTTAAAGCTGAAGAAACTGAGACTAATCTTGAAGAAGCATTGAGGTATTTGACTAATGTAATCAAGAAACAATCAACAGTATTTATTCTTTCCGATTTTATTTATCAAAATTATAAATCGGCATTACAGATTGCAAATAAAAAGCATGATATTGCTGCAATTAAGGTGAATGACAGAAGAGAAATGAAGATCCCAGATATGGGGCTCATAAAAGTTAAAGATAATGAGACTCTGAAAGAGAAGTACATTGATACAAGCGATGCTAATGTACGAAAAGCATATTCTCATTGGTATAATGAACAAAATAAATATGCTACAATGTCTTTTAGACACTCAGGAACCGATAGTATTGATGTTTTTACAGATCAAGATTACATTAAACCTCTACTTAAACTCTTTAAAATGAGAGAAAGTAGATACTAATAATTGACATACAAATCATTAATAATAATTAAGTTAAAAGAATTAATACCTTTTAATTAATCTAACAAATGAAGTACATAATAAACATAATAATAGCAATATTTTTAACACTTAGTGTTACAGCTCAAGATGTTAGTATCAAGGCTCGTTTAGACACTAATATATTGCTTATTGGTGACCAAACAACTCTTCACCTTGAACTTACGCAGCCCAAAGATAAAAAAGTAATTTGGCCAAATATAGCAGAAAATAAGCTAGGAGAACATTTTGACATTCTTAATATTAGTGAGTTTGACACTGTTATCAATCCTAATTCAAATAAAATAACAATTAAAGCAGATTTATTAATTAATAGTTTTGACACTGGTTTTATTTCTATACCTCCACTTAGTTTCAAATATGATATCATAAATGATACTACATTCAGTAGTGCCAATACACCTGAATTATTTTTAGGAGTTTTTGCATTGAAAGTAGATATGAAGAAAGGAATTACTGATATTAAACCAATAATACAAGTTCCTGTAATTTGGCAAGACTATATTATTTATGTAATTATTGGTTTAGGTATTATCATTCTAATAATTATTGGAATATACATTTATAGAAGGATTAAAAACAATAAACCAATATTTGTGCTTCCTAAAAAGCCTCCTATCCCTCCACATATTACTGCTATTAAAGATCTTGATAATCTTAGTAGTAAAAGATTATGGCAGAATAATGAATTTAAAGAATACTATTCGTCCCTAACAGATATTGTTAGAACATATATGGACGGTATATGGGATATTGGGGCAATGGAGATGGTAAGTGATGATATTATTGAAAAACTAAAGTTACAAAGTATTAGTGACGACTTAAAAGAAACTACTACCCAAGTACTTAAAACTGCTGATTTTGTAAAGTTTGCAAAAACTAAACCTCTTGCCGATGATAATAGCAGTGCTCTGAAATGGGCATATCAATTTGTAAAAGAAACTATGCCAAAACCAGAAACAGCTGTTGATAAATCTAAAGATGAAAAGGAGGCTGAATTATGATGATTTTTTTTCACAAACTTAGTTTTGCTCAACCTTTATGGCTACTGCTATTTACTTTGATTCCTGTACTAATAGTTTACTATTATTTTAAGAGCAGGAAACAACATGCTGCCATTGGTATCCCTAGCTTGGAATGGGCAAAAAATTTAAAACCAAATCTTAAGACTAGGTTAAGACATTTACCTTTCTTCATAAGGCTAATTGCATTCTCGCTATTAATTATTGTAATGGCTCGACCTCAAATTCACAGCAAACAAAGACATGTAAATGTTACTGGTATAGACATAATAATGGCAATAGACGTTTCTGGTAGTATGCGTGCTCGCGATTTGAAGCCAGACAGACTTGAAGCAGCTAAAGAAGTTGCCAAGGAGTTTATTGATAATAGAGAAAACGATAGAATAGGATTAGTGATTTTTAGTGGCGAAGCTTTTACCCAATGCCCACTAACAACTGACCATGTAGTACTTAAAAATCTATTCAAACCAATTAAAAGTGGAATGATAGAAGATGGCACTGCTATTGGTGATGGGTTGGCAACTGCAATTAACCGTATAAAAGATAGTAAAGCTATCAGCAGAGTAATTATTCTATTAACTGATGGAATTCAAAATAGCGGGAGCATTGACCCTGTATCGGCAGCAGAAATTGCAAAAACTTATGGTATAAGAGTTTATACTATTGGAGTTGGGACAAAAGGAAAAGCGCCAATGCCTGTTCAAACCGCTTTTGGTGAACAAATAATAGATGTTGATGTAAATATTGATGAAGCTATTCTTAAAGAAGTTGCCGAGAAAACTGATGGCAAATATTTTAGAGCAACATCAAACAAAAGCCTTGAAACTGTTTATCAAGAGATAGATAAACTGGAAAAATCAAAAATAGATGTCAATATTTTTCAGAATAAATCTGAAGAGTTTAAAAACTTTGCCATAGCAGCATTAGTTCTACTATTGTTAGAATTAGTATTAAGATTAAGTATTTTTAGAATTAAACCTTAGCAGAAATGAAAATATTTAGATTTGAAAATCCTGAGTTTCTTTATGCTTTAATAGCAGTCCCTTTTATATTAGTGATCTGGCTAATTATTCTAAAAGCACAAAAGAAGAAATGGAATATGTTTGGTGAAATAGACCTAGTAGAAAGGTTAATGCCGAATGTTAGTTATAAACTAAAGAATTGGAAATTTATCTTTTTTCTAATTGCCATTAGTAGCTTAATGATTGGGATTGCAAACCCACAAATTGGTTCAAAATTAGAAAAAGTTCAACGTAAAGGTATTGATATAATTATAGCTGTAGATATTTCAAATTCTATGCTAGCAGAAGATATTAAGCCAAATAGACTTACTAGAGCTAAGCGTTCTATCTCTAAGCTAGTTGATAACTTAGAAGGAGATAGAATTGGAATAATTGTATTTGCAGGCAAAGCCTATACTCAGTTACCAATTACAACAGACTATAGTGCTGCAAAAATGTTTCTTTCTACTGTAAATACCGACTTTATAAGCACACAAGGAACAAGTATTGCTTCTGCCATTGAAATGGGAAGAGAAACTTTTAAGAACGCTTATGAGAATAATAAAGATGCCGAAAGAAATAAAGCTATAATTGTGATTACTGATGGTGAAGATCATGAAGAAGGAGCCATTGAAGAAGCTAAAAATGCCAAAGAAGAAGGAATAAAAGTCTATACCATTGGAATGGGAACAATTAAAGGCGCTCCAATTCCCAAGTATAGTGGTAGTAGAAAAATTGGGTTTAAGAAAGATAGAGAAGGACATACTGTAATAACTCGTTTTAATGAAACTCTACTTCAAGAAATTGCAAGCAATGGCGATGGAATGTACGTTAGAGCAAATAATAATAAAACAGGACTTAAACTTATTCTTGATGAAATAAATAAAATGAGCAAAACTGAAATAGAAACTCAAACTTTTAAAGATTATGAGAGTAGATTTCAGATATTTGCAGCAATAAGTCTATTCTTTTTATTATTGGAAATTATTATTCGAGAAAGAAGTGACAAAAAGAATAGTTTGAATTTATTTAATACTAAAGAAGACAAATAATATTTAATCATGTTGAAGAAAAGCGTATATATATTTATGATTACTGTATTGAGTATTATTACTAATTCTAGTAATGCACAATCTGATAGTCGTAAAACTAGAAAACTTACTAGAGAAGGTAATGAAGCCTACGAGAAGGAGGATTATAAAACATCAGAAGAGAAATATCAAATGGCACTCTCTGAATCTGAAAACTACTTTAATGCAAACTATAATCTGGCTAATTCACTCTTCAAACAAAAGAGATATAAAGATGCAGCCATAGAATATGAGCAATTGCTTCCAAACTCGCCCAATGATAAAATAAAAGCTCAGATATACCATAACTTGGGAAATTGCAAATTAATGACTGAGAAAAAAGATATTGATGGGGGAATTGAAGATTATAAAAACTCGCTACTATTAAACCCAAAAGCACAAGATACTCGTTACAATTTATCTTATGCTATGGAACTAAAAAAACAACAGCAGAAGCAAGATAAAGATAAGAAAAACAAAGATAACAAAGACCAAAATAAAGACAAGAAAAAACAGAACCAAGATAAACAAAAGCAAGACAAGAAAGATCAAGATAAGAAAGATCAACAAGACAAGAAAGATCAAGAAAATAAGGACAAAGACAAACAAGAACAACCGCAACAACAAGATAAAGATAAAAAAGGCGATAAGAAAGATCAGCAACAAGGAGAAAAAAAGGATGAGAAGAAAATGAGCAAGAAAGAAACTGAAAGAATTCTTAAAGCCATGGCAGAGAAAGAAAAAGACACCAAAGAGAAGCTTCAGAAGATGCAAGTAAAAGTAAAAGCAGTTAAAGTTGAGAAGGATTGGTAGTCAAACAATAGAAATATAGAATTATGCATAATAAAAATAAATATTGGTTAATTATTTTACTTCTTCTTTTTATGGGGGAGGTAAAATCACAAAAAGTACAGTTTACTGTTGATGCTCCTGCTAAAGTAGAATTAGGAGGACAATTTAGGCTAACTTATAGTATAAACCAAGATGCAGATTTTACAGGGCCAGAATTTAATGATTTTCAATTACTAGGCGGCCCAAGTACTAGCAGCTCTACTAGTATGCAAATAATCAATGGTAGAACAAGCAGTACTACCAAGAAATCGTATACTTATTATGTTAAAGCAATTAAACTAGGCAAACTAAAATTGCCTATTGCTACAGTTAGTGTTAATGAGAAAGTATATAAATCAGCCCCAATAAGTATTGAAGTAGTAAAGAATGCTAGTAATCCAAATGCAACTTCCATAGCAAATAACAATACCATCAAAAATACTAAATTTAAAACCAATGGTGTAGTATTTGTAAAATCTTTTGTTAGTAAAAGAAATATCTATATAGGTGAGCCTGTTATTCTAACTCAGAAACTTTATTCAAAAGAAAGACTTGCAAATATTACCGATTTTAAAGAACCTAGTTATACTGGTTTTTGGAAAGAAGGAATCGATATTGGTGAATTAAAACTAACAAAAGAAGTTGTTAATGGTAAAAGCTATAATGTTGTAATACTAAATAAATCTGTACTATTTCCACAAAAAAGTGGCAAATTAGAAATAGGCTCTTTCAAACTTGATGCTATAATACAGATAATTAAAAAAAGAAAAGCTAGAGATCATTTTGAACAAATGATGTATGGAAATGTTATTCAATATTATGCTAATGAAACTGTAAAACTTAATTCTCCAAAAATTACAATCACTGTTAATGCACTTCCAACCAATAAACCTAAAGGATTTACTGGAGTTGTAGGTAAATTTAATATGAAAGCAGAAATTGATAAAACAGAACTTAAAGCCAATGATGCTTTTAACTTAAAGGTTACAATTAAAGGAAATGGAAACATTGGACTACTAGAAGCTCCAAAAATAAACTTCCCTCCTGACTTTGAAGTCTATGACCCTAAAGTCAGTAAGAAAAGCAAGAAAACCACTACTGGTGTTAATGGTAGCAAAACTTATGAGTATCTCATTATACCAAGAAATGAAGGTGATTTTACTATTCCTTCATTCGGATTCTACTATTTTAATCCTCAAACAGAGCATTATGAAAGTAGTACCTCACCAGAATTCAAAATTCATGTTACAAAAGGAGAAGGAATTATTTTTAATGGTGCAGCTAGTAGTAGTGTAAATAGAGATGAAATTAAATATTTAGGTAAAGATATTAGATATATCTCTACTATAATTGGAACTACTAGTGAAATAGATTCTCATGGCTTTAACTCATTGAAGCATATTTTATCCCTAATATCTATCTTTATTCTTAGTATTCTACTAATTATTTACCTTAAAAAACAAGAGAAGAAAAAAGGAAATACTTCTTTAATGAGATTGAAAAAAGCAACAAAAATGGCAAAGAAAAGGCTTAAAATTGCATCAAAATTTTTAAATGAAAATGACGAAGCGAAATTTTATGAAGAAACCTCAAAAGCTATTTGGGGTTATCTTTCTGATAAATTCAATATTAACCTTTCTGAATTGTCAATGGATATTATTAAAGGAAAACTGATGGAAAATAATGTTGATATTAATGACATTACAGAAATTAGTCAAATTCTAGAACAATGTGAATATGCAAGATATGCACCAACTAGAAATCAGCATGATATGCTTGAATTATATGATAAATCAGTAAAAATAATTAGTAAAATTGAAAAAACTTTAAAATAAGATTGCTATGAAAAAATTATTTAGTTTATCGGTAGTACTTTTATTTATCCCTCTTATTATGTTGGCAGATTCTGCTAAAACACTATTTGAAATTGCTAATGACCATTTCAATAAAGGCGAATATGAACAGAGTATAACTCTATACGACTCACTGTTAAGAAACAATATTGAGTCATCTAGCATTTATTTCAATTTAGGCAATGCATGGTATAAAATGGATGAAATACCTAAAGCTATTCTTTATTATGAAAAAGCAAAAAAGATAGACCCAAATAATAAGGATATAAACTATAATTTAGAGTTAGCAAATACTCATATTGCAGATCGAATTGATGATGTACCTGAATTCTTTCTTAAAACTTGGTGGGAAAATATGGTGTATATGTTTAATGAAAAAGAGTGGATGTATATAAACATTAGTATTTTCTCTTTTCTAATGTTATTTGTTATTATCTATTTTGTCTCAAATAAACCTAGTACAAAAAGGTTTAGTTTTACATTATCTATTCTTTTTATTGTGCTTAGTTTTACTAGTGGAATTATTGGATATAATAGTTACAAAATAAAGACTACTCATAATACTTCTATCATCTTCACCCCTACGGTTAATGTAAAGAGCGCCCCAGATGAAAATAGTAGCACTATTTTTATTCTACACCAAGGCACTAAAGTTAGTTTGTTAGATGAGTCTAAAGATTGGCAAAAAGTCAAATTGGCAAATGGCAGCGAAGGTTGGCTTCTAAAAACTGATTTTGAGAGAATCTAAATACTTATCTGTATAAAAAAAAGCCAAGTCCCATATCGAAACTTGGCTTTCTCTTTTTATAAAAATTATATCTATTTACTTCCACATTTGCCTTCACCACATTTGCCTTCTTCGTGTTCAGCGCTCATTGATGCAACAAATACTTTCATTTCTTCTTTAGAAATACTACCATTAGCATCAGCATCTAGTTTAC
>QMPB01000195.1 GCA_003648395.1 Bacteroidota bacterium | reverse complement strand
TATAAAGATGTACTTCAAAGATTATGGGTATTAAGAAATCACCTTGCTGATATGACTTCTGTTGAAGCAATGACTTTCTTAAAAGATAAGATAAAATATACTTCTTCAAACGAAGAGTTCTTAGCTTCCATGAATGGCTAGAATAATAAAACGATCATTCTTGACCGTTTGACCGTTTACAATGGCTAAAAGCTAAAGAATAAAAAAGTTAAAAACACCCAAAAGCAAAGCTTTTGGGTGTTTTTTTGTTTAATTTCGCATTCTATGGAGAAGCTTAACTTACCTGAATTTAAATACAGAACTCGTGTTAATAGCAAAGATAAAACGGAAATATTTGATATTATCAGAAAAAAATATATTGTACTTACTCCAGAAGAGAATGTGCGACAAAACTTCATACATTATCTACTAAAATTTAAAGCTTTTCCTGCTTCTTTAATGGCTGTAGAAAAAGGATTGAAAGTAAATACTAAAATTAAACGTACTGACATTGTTCAATACAATACAGATGGAAAGGCTATTCTAATTGTTGAATGCAAAGCACCTCACATCAAAATTAACGAGAATACATTTGCCCAAGCTGCAATGTATAATATGGAAATGAAAGTAGATTATCTTATTATGACTAATGGGCTAAATCACTATTGCGGAAAGATAGACTATACGAAACAAAGTATGGAGTATTTACCTGAAATTCCAAATTTTAAAGAATTATAAACTATTAATATGCAACAGTTAGGACTACTTAAAAAAATACTTCCAGGATTATTACCAATCTTGATATTCATTATTGCAGATGAAGTTTGGGGAACTGAAATAGGTCTTATTGTAGCTATTGTTATTGGAGTCCTACAACTCGTGTATTTTGGCTTAAAAGAAAAAAGAATAGAAAAATTTGTCTTAATTGATACTTTACTTATAATTGCTATGGGTGGAATATCAATTATTCTAAAAAATGATATATTCTTTAAACTAAAGCCAGTAATAATAGAAGGAATACTAGCTGCTGTACTTGCCTTTTCATTATTCTCAAAACATAATATAATGCTAAAAATGTCGGAGAGATATATGCCTGACATGGAGATAAATGAAGAACAAAACAAACTTATGCAAAAAAGCATTCGCAATATGCTAATTATATTATTGCTTCATATTGCGCTTACAATTTATTCAGCATTTTATTTGAGTACGGAAGCATGGGCATTCATTAGTACCGGATTATTCTACATCTTAATATTTGGATATTTTGGAATTGAATTCTTAATTAAATTTCTCAAGAATAAAAATACAGAATTTCTACCAGTAGTTAATGAGGAAGGCGAAATAATAGGGAAAGCAAGCAGAGAGGAATGCCATAGAAATCCAAGTCTTATTTATCCAATCATTCGCCTGCATTTATTTAATAAAGAAAATCAACTTCTGCTACAAAGAAGGAGTATTAAAAGCGATATTGAACCAGGAAAATGGGATGCTGCTGTTGCTGGACACATTAAATTTGATGAAAAGATTGAAGATGCAGTAAAGCGTGAAACCAAGGAGGAATTGAATATTAATATTACTGAATTTCAACTATTGCACAAAAGACTTTTCAAAGCTAAAACATCAACAGCATTAATGTTTGTTTTTATAGGTTTGCAGAACGAATTTCCCAGTGCAAATTTGCAAGAAGTTGAAGAGGTGAGATTTTTCACTACTCAACAAATACACAAACTCATAAAAGAAAGCAAAGCAAGTATTGGTTTGGAGCAAGAAATAAATGAATTACAGCAAATTAAAATTCAAAATTAAAAGAATGGAGAATCCAATAACAAAACAGCGATTAATAAATACTCATAATCGAATTAGAGAATATATTCACAATACTCCAGTTCTTAAATCAGAGCAAATAAACAACTTAATGGGCTGTGATATAGTTTTTAAATGTGAAAACTTTCAGAAAGTTGGAGCATTTAAAAGCCGTGGGGCAATGAATGCAGTTTTATCTCTACATAAAGATGAATTAATCAAAGGGGTCTGCACTCATTCATCGGGCAATCATGCTCAAGCCTTAGCAAGGGCTGCAAAAATTGCAAAAATTCCAGCATATATTGTAATGCCTATTAATTCTTCTCAAGTAAAAATTAATGCTGTAAAAAACTATGGTGCAGAAATAACTTTCTGCGAATCAAACTTGGAAGCTAGAGAAACTACTTTAAATAAAATAGTAGAAAAAACGGGTGCTACTTTTATTCACCCATATAACAATTGGAATATTATTGCAGGGCAAGCTACTGCAACAAAAGAGTTATTAGAAGAATATGAAAGTCTCAATTATATTATTGCTCCAGTTGGAGGTGGTGGGCTTTTAAGCGGAACAGCTCTAAGTGCTTTTTATTTCGCTGACAAAACAAAGGTTATTGGAGCAGAACCTAGTGAAGCAGATGATGCTTACAAATCATTTGAAAATGGTAAAATTATTCCTTCAAAAAATCCTAATACTATTGCTGATGGACTTTTAACATCACTTGGAGACAAAACATTTAGCATTATTCAACAATACGTTGATGCAATAATGCTTTGCGACGAAAATAGTATTATTGCTGCAATGAAGTTAGTTTTTGAAAGAATGAAAATTGTTATTGAGCCATCTTCAGCTGCTGCATTAGCAATAATAATGGAGAATAAAGAATACTTTAAGAACAAGCAAGTTGGCATAATAATTAGCGGTGGAAATGTTGATTTAGATATATTATTTAATAGTTTAAAGAAATAGATATGACAAAGGGAAGACTATACTTATTACCAAATACAATTAGCGATGGTGACTGGAAAAATGTAATTCCACAAGGAGTACAAGAAACAACATTACCAATACGTCATTTTATAGTTGAGAATATCAGAACCGCAAGACGATATTTACGTAAAATTGGTTTTGATACAGACTTTGATCAAGTTGAGTTTTTTGAATTAAATAAACACTCTTTGGAAATAGATATTCCTAACTTTATCAAGCCATTGCAAAATGGTAATGATATGGCAATAATTAGTGAATCAGGGCTACCATGCGTTGCAGACCCAGGAAATATTGTAGTAGAACTAGCACAGAATCAGAATATTGAAACCATTCCTCTCGTTGGTCCATCTTCCCTATTTATGGCTTTAATGGCATCAGGTTTTAATGGTCAAAACTTTGCATTTATTGGATATCTTCCCATTGATAATGGTCAAAAATTAAAAGCTCTAAAACTGTTGGAAAGAAATATTTTCTCCAATAACCAAACTCAAATGTTTATTGAAGCCCCTTATAGAAATCAGAAGTTATTTGAATTTCTCATTAAGAATACTTCTTCACAAACTAGACTATGTATAGCTAAAGATGTAAGCGGACCTAATGAGTGGATAAAAACAAAAAGTATTAATGAGTGGAAAAAACAAAAAGTTGATATTCAAAAACAAAACACGATATTCTTATTATATAAATAGTGACCAAACAAGAAGCATATAAAATACTAAAAATTCAAGCTCCAACTGATTCTGTTGCTATTAAGAAAGCATATAGAAAACAAGCTTTAAAATATCATCCCGACAAAAATAGGGATACTAATAGTCAGGATATATTTATAAGTATAGTAGAAGCTTATGAATTTCTTCAAACCCTTAAAGATCCTAGCAAATTAAATAAAAAAAACAATAACTTTAAAGGAACTAAATTTCGTTCAATCCACCATAAGTTTAGAGAAAACAATACCGCACCAAGTTATTCGCACCAAGAAAGATACGAATATGCTAAAAGGAAGTTTGAAGAATCTGAGAAGAAAATATACTCTAATGCTTTAAATGAATATCAAAGCGGAATAAAGCGAAAAATAACCAAAGCAATGGCATTAATTGGTATTGCATTAAGTTTACTATTTATTCTTGATTATTTTCTTCCCCATAAAACAAAGACAGCAACTTTTAAGCAAATAGAGTTTGAAAAACAAATTGACCCATATAGCCAAGAGTATTTCTTTAATATTGACAATCAAACATTTCATATTGACAAGAAAACGTATTTTAGACTTAGAACTAAAAAAACAAAAATCAAACTAACTCAAACTGCACTATTCCACGAAATCATTCAATTAGGCTTTATAACAGCCTCCAACAGAGTCACCACTGTAGTTGATAACAGTAGTATTCAAAATACATTCCCATTAATTATTATACTACTTTTAATACCTTTAATAAGCTTATTCTTTGAGCAAGCAAATATCTATTTCTTACTTTTTGTGGTTAATTACAATCTCTATGTATTCCCAGTAGTTGTAATAATACTACTATTTCATGATTTTAGAATTTTTCGGCTATTAAACTATATATTTTAACACTCACGTTTTAAGTAAAATACTACCTTTGCAAATTAAATAAATATATATGATGAGATATTCGTTTTTTCTATTTATTACTATAGTATTACTATTCAGCAATTGTAAAAAAGACACTAAAGTTTATACAATTTCTGGTAATGTTAGTAATAAACAAACTAGTAATAACATAAATGGGGTAAAAGTTTCGTTGGATGCAAAAATGATTAAAGATGGAGTTTACAATCCTAGTTTTGTTAACCTTGAAGATGCCTATACTGACGATAATGGTAATTATTCTATGGAAATTAATGAAGCACAAGTTTCAGATTACCGATTTAGAATAAGTAAAGATACTTACTTTGATTATGAAGAAATAGTAAAAGTTGACGATTTACAATCCTCTACTAATTTCACAAAAAACTTTACAATGATTGCTGAATCGTGGATTGAACTTAAGGTAAAGAACATTACACCCCATGATAATAATGATAAAATAGTATATCGTTTTACTAATATTGACGTAACAGGAAACCAATGCTGTAGCAACCAAGCAATCACTGGTATTGGTGCTGAATATAATGAATCAAATACTTGTAGGGTTCAAAGTAATGATTGGATTTATCTTAAATGGACAGTCATAAAAAATGGAGGACAGCATGTATTTGAAGATTCATTATTTACTGAGCCTGGTCAAACAACAATTTATGCTCTAAACTATTAAAAATGAATAAAATCTTATTTGTAGCGCTAGGAGGTGCAATTGGAAGTAGTCTTCGATTCTTTTTATCAGCACTCATTCCAAGAGTACTAGGTAGAATATTTCTTTGGGGAACATTTTCTGTTAATATTATTGGATCTTTGCTTATTGGAATACTTTAGGCATATTTTGAAAATAACCTCTCTAATTATAATTTAAAACTATTTTTAGTTGTTGGGCTATTAGGTGGATTTACAACTTTCTCATCTTTTTCTTTAGAAACAATAAATCTTTTTAAAACAGATGGAATTCGTACCGCCATTTTATATATATTTGCTACAAACATATTTGGTATTCTTGCTGCTTTTTCAGGATACTATATATCAAAAGAAATAATATCAATCACTTAAGAATAATTACTACTTACGCGCTTGTACTTTTTTTGTAACATCTAGTAATTCTTAACGTAATAGTTATTATATTTGCAAATCGACTAAGCAAACAAAATTAGTCGTGTTAATTAATAAATCATAGATGAAAAAACATCTAAATATTTACATAGAAGGTGAACTAAACAATACAGATTTTAATTTTTATTCTCAAACAGGAGCATATAAGTTTGATATTCATGCTGTTTACAAGAATGGAGACTCTGTACATGTTGACCTTGAAGCTGAAGGAAATGAAGAGGATTTAAACAGTTATGTAGAATATCTTAAAACCGGTCCCCTACGTAAACACATTAACCTTTTTAGAGTTGAAGAAGATAAATTTATTGGAATTGATGGCTTCATGTCTTTAAAAGTTCATAAAGACGAGTTCACTTTCAAACAAAAAGTTCAGAATTTATTTAAAAAGAAGCTGTCTAAATAGAACTTCTCAACACTATTAATACAATGAAAAACTAAACAACTAATCTATTTTATTTTAGTTGTAAGCATCATATTACCTCCAATAAAAGCCTCTAAAGTATCCCCTATCTCAATTGGACCAACACCTGCAGGCGTTCCTGTATATATTAAATCCCCTATTTTTAGTGTAACAAATTGTGAAACATAAGATATAATTCTATCAATAGGGAATATCATATGCGAGCTATTACCAACTTGAGTCAACTCACCATTTTTCTTCATAGAAAACTCAATCTTATTCAAATCTTCAAACTCTTCTTTAGGAATAAAATCACTTATAGGTGCAGAACCATCAAAAGCTTTTGCAGGTTCCCATGGTAAGCCTTTAGCTTTAAATTCTGATTGTAAATCCCTAGCAGTGAAATCAAAGCCTATACCAATTGCATTATAATAAGTATGAGCAAATTTTTCTTCAATATGTTTACCTACCTTATTAATTCTGTAAACTAACTCCGTTTCAAAATGAATTTCATCAGAAAATCCAGGATGAAAAAACGGTCTATTTTTTACAATTATTGCAGTTTCTGGCTTCATAAACCATATTGGAGTTGTTGGCACTGCATTATTTAATTCCTTAGCATGATTTACGTAATTTCTTCCGATACATATTATTTTCATATGTTTAATTTTATTAATTTGGTGATATGAAACACCTTATGATAAAAATAATCATTCCCTTGTGTGTTTAATAATTATTTTAATCATGAGTGTTTCATAGTTAGTATGTTAACCTCCTACACTAAAACTTCGGAGGATGAATATGTTGATTGTTCCTTGTTTGTTGTTTCTATTTACTGAAAACTAAAACCTCAGCCCCCTTGTTATTTTCTTCCCTGTCCTAAAGCTTGCCTGCTAATTCTTAATCAATATTTTGAAGTCCTCTTCACTCCCATTAAATACATTTACATCAACGTATTCGTTAATGCCAGGGATAATACCCGTATGACTAAATTGCCAGATAACCCATTCCTTTTGTAATGGCTTTGTTTTCACAAGACTAGAAATCCATAATGGGTAATCCTTAAAACCATCAGTAAAGAAATATGAATCATAAAAATTCTTATTTATATATAGCAATGGTTTTAGTTTATAATGCTGCTCAAGAAGCTTCAAACACTTTAAAACCTTGTTTCGATATTCACTTGTAGATATTCTACTCTCTTGCTCAACATCAAGCATTGGAGGCAAATCACCTTTCTTAAGTCTAACCTTATTAAAGAAATTATTCATTTGCTTTTCTGGTGATTCATTGGGATCAAAGAAGTGATATGCTCCTCTAACTACCTTATTTTTCTTTGCCTCTTTCCAATTTCTAAAAAAATTCTTATCACTCCAGTCGTAAGATTCTGTTGCTTTTATATAGACAAAATCAATCTTATGATATTCAAATCTATAAGCACTCAACTTATCCCAATCAATATTACCTTGATGTCTAGAAATATCTATTCCAAAAACCGTTCCTTCAGGTATAAAAATACTTTCTAGGTTAGAGATGCAGCTCTCATCTTTATATTGTTGAACATCATTATTAAAAACAAAATGATAACTAAGCTTAGCATAGTAGATAATTGGTCTCCTGAAAATGAAACCAATAAAAATACTAGCAATAATAATGGCAATGATAAGTATTAACCAAAACCTTAGTTTATTTTTTTTCTTAGCTTTCAAACAACAACCTA